>NZ_AZND01000017.1:0-35763 GCF_000576205.1 Methylibium sp. T29
CGCCCGCAGTGGCGGGGCCGGTGGCCCTCGCGGCGGTGGCGGCCACGGCGGGGGCGGTGGCCGCAGTCGCTGATTTGCGACAGGGCGCCGAGGCGTCCGGCAACGGACCGAAGCATGTACTTCGGTCCCGGGGCCCGCTGGCCGGGAGTTTGGGGCACTGCGAACGGTGACCTGCAGCCGCCTCGTCCATCGTTCGCACACAGCGATTGCATTTGGACGCGCCTCGTCACACCCCGTTTTCTCGCAGGACCTAGAGTCCACGCGATGAAAGCCAGCTTCGATCTTTCCCCACGCTGGAGCACCACGTGGTCCGGGGCCGACATCGTGGTGCGGCGCAACAGCAACGAAGTCGATCGGCTGCACACGCCGGATATCCGGCGCATCGTCTTCGTGCAGGCCACCGGTGCACAGGGATCGGCCGATCCCTCTTTGCGCTGGTCGAACTGGAGGCCGAGTTCGTGGTCTTCCCGACCGAGACCGGATTCGCCGGGCGCGTCCATTTCGAACGTCAGGCCTTCTGGGCCGCCAAGGCGTGCACCTACTGGACCAACACCGTCACCGCACGGCTGCCGGCGCATTGCCTGCGCCGCCGCGGCTTCATGCTCTCGCGGCGCAGCCCGCGCTACGGCCGCGTCCCGCGGGCCGACCTCGATGCCGTGGTGGAGCAGTGGCTCATCGAGGGGCCGTGCAGCTGGGACGAGCGCCGCTGGCAGCGCTTCGAGCGCTCGGTGCCATTCGCCCACATCGACACGCGGCGCGACACGATGCCCTCGCGCCTGCAGGAACCGCAGCAGGGCTGAGGGAGGGCCGCCGTCGGCCGCGACCGGTACGCCTCGAGAGGAGAAGGCCCGCAAGCGCGGGCCTTCTTTCTTTGTGCCGACGTTCAGGCCGTGGGCTTGGTTGCCGCCGCCTTCTTGTGCTTCTTCTTTGCCGCGGTCTTCTTCGCGACCGCCTTCTTTTCCGTCTTCGCCGGCGCGGCCGTCACCGCAGCGGATGGCGTCGCAGCAGGCGCTGCGGGTGCAGCGGGCGTCGCGGTCTGGGCCTGAGCTCCCAGGACGATCAGTGAAGCAGCGAGACCAGCAATCAGCTTGTTCATTTGGGGCAACTCCTCGAAGGGTGAATGAGCGACAGGCTCCTTCACTCAACGGTCCGCCCGGCGGCAACGGCGACGCCCGGCAGCTGCGTTCAGGCCGGCGTCAACCGTCGCAAGCCCCGCGTCAATCGAAGCGTCCGACGCGCAGCCACTTGGTCGCCACCCACTTGTCGCCCTCCAGCACCGGCGCGCCGCCGTGCAGGCTGCGGGTCGAGGGGTGCGGCCGGTCGTAGCTGAAGAACACGGCATGCCCCTTGAGTGGCGTGACCTCGAGGCCGATGTCCGGGAAGGTGGTGCCTCCGCCCCGCGTCGGGGTGTTGAGGTAGGTCACCAGCGTGGCCACCCGCTGGCCGCCGCGCTGCAAAACAGCCGGGGTGCCGGGCTGGTCGGGGTCGAAGTAGTCGTAGTGCGGCTTGTACTCGGCGCCCGGCCGGTAGTGCAGCACCTGCAGGCCCTCACCGTTCTCGACTGGCCAGTTCAGCAGCGCCGCGATGCGGGCCTCGAAGCGCGCGCACACCGGGTGCTCGCCGCGCGTGAAGAACATGCCATCGCTGGTGCGGGCGGCGTTGACCTCGCTGGCTCCGGTGGCCGTGTCGACCGTGTGCGACCGCGCCAGCCGCGCGCCCGCGAGCGCCACGATCTCGTCGCATTCCGCGTCCGACAGCAGGCCGGAGAAGACGATCACGCGCGGATCGCGCATCGCCATCACCACGCGCACCTCGCGATCGTGTGCCCACAGGGTGGCCGGCGCACCGTCGAGGAAAGGCTCGGGCACCCGCGCGGGCGGTGGCAGCACCTTCTGCCGGGTACCCGCCTCGACGATGTCGCGCAGCACGATCTCGAGCACGTCCAGCGCGGCATCCTCCTCCCAGCCGCTGGCCTTCATGGACGCCAGCAAGGCTTCGGGCGTGTGCCCGGCGCGTGCCTGGTCGGTGACCCATTCGCGCATCTCGCGGGTGATGTGGGGCACGCTGCGGGTGGGAGTTGCACTCATCGGGCAGTCGATAGCGTTGCGGAGGCGTCAGGGCAGGCGGCGACGGAACACCATCCGGTCGGGTTCGCTTGCCGAAGCATCGAAAGCATAGCCCTCGAGATCGAATCCGGCCAGCGCCCGCGGCGATCGCGCGCGGTGCAGTGCCGCGTAGCGCACCATGAGTCCGCGCGCCCGCTTGGCGTGGAAGCTGATGATCTTGTAGCGCCGCCCTTCCAATCCTGGAACACGCAGTGGACGACACGCGCGCGCAGTTCACTGCGATCGACCGCCTTGAAGTACTCCTCCGACGCGAGGTTCACGACCACCGGCGCTCGTTGCCCGGCGAGGCGCTCGTTCAGGTGCTCGGCGATGCGCGTACGCCAGAAGGCGTAGAGATCCTTGCCCAGCGGGTTGGCGAGCCGCGTCCCCATCTCGAGCCGGTAGGGCTGCAGGCGGTCCAGCGGTCGCAGTACGCCGTACAGGCCGCTCAGGATGGCCACGTGCTCCTGCACCCAGCGGACCTGGGGCCGGCTCAGTTCGTGCGCGCCCAACCCACCGTAGACGTCACCGTCGAAGGCGAACAGCGCGGGCTTGCTGTTGGCCGAGGTAGGGCGCGGACTGAAGGCGGCATAGCGGGCGACGTTGAGTGCGGCCAGCGGCTCGCTCAGGTCCATCAGCTCGGCGATGCCACGCTCGTCGTGCTGGCGCAGCAGCCCGATGAGTTCGCCGGCCGCGGCCGAGAAATGCGGCACACCGGCATCGGGCACCGGCGCGGGATGTTCGTAGTCGAGCGACTTGGCGGGTGAGATCAGGAACAGCATGACAGGCGAGGAACGGCGAAGCGCGAAGGGTAGCAGCGCGGCTGCCGCCCCGGTCGCGGTAGGCTCGCTCCATGGTTCCCGACGCGAAGCACGCCCCCTTGCCCTGCCCCTGCGGCCGCCCGGCCTATGACCGGTGCTGCGGACGCCATGTCGGGACGGCGCTGCCGGCCCCCGATGCCGAGACCCTGATGCGCTCGCGCTACAGCGCCTTCGTGCTCGACCGCCGCGAGCATCTGCTGGCGACTTGGCACGCTTCGACCCGGCCCGCGGCGATCGAGCCACCGCCACCCGGCCTGCGCTGGCTGGGCCTCGAGGTGCGGCAGCACCGGCTCACCGGCCCCGACGCGGCCGAGGTGGAGTACGTGGCCCGAAGCAAGCTCGCCGGCCGTGCCCACCGGCTGCACGAGCGCAGCCGTTTCGTCCGCGATCAGGGCCGCTGGTTCTATCTGGACGGCGAGATTGACCCGCCGGTCGCCGGCTGAGGCCGACGCCTCAGGCGAGCGCAGGCGCCGTCGAGCGGATCAGGTGGTCGAAGGCGCTCAGCGCCGCCTTCGAGCCCTCGCCGAGCGCGATCACGATCTGCTTGTAGGGCACGGTCGTCACGTCGCCAGCCGCGAACACGCCAGGCACCGAGGTCTGGCCACGGGCATCGACGATCACCTCACCGTGCCGGGACAGCTCCACCGTGCCCTTGAGCCAGTCGGTGTTGGGTAGCAGGCCGATCTGCACGAACACGCCCTCGAGCGCCAGCTGGTGAACCTCGCCGGAGGCACGATCGGTGTACGTCAGGCCATTGACCTTGTGCCCGTCGCCGGTGACTTCGGTCGTCTGCGCCTGGGTGATGACCTTCACGTTGGGCAGACTGTGCAGCTTGCGCTGCAGCACCGCATCGGCGCGCAATTCCGCGGCGAACTCGAGCAGCGTGACGTGCGCCACCACGCCGGCCAGGTCGATCGCGGCCTCGACGCCGGAATTGCCGCCGCCGATCACCGCCACGCGCTTGCCCTTGAACAGCGGGCCGTCGCAGTGCGGACAGTAGGTCACTCCCTTGGTCCGGTACTCCTGCTCGCCGGGCACGTTCATGTCGCGCCAGCGCGCGCCGGTGGCGATGATCACCGTGCTGGCCTTCAGCGCCGCGCCCCCGGCGAAGCGCACTTCGGTCAGCTCACCGGGTTTGCCGGGGATCAGCGCCTCGGCACGCTGCAGATTCATGATGTCGACATCGTAGGCCTTGACGTGCTCTTCCAGCGCGACGGCGAACTTCGGGCCGTCGGTCTCCTTGACCGAGATGAAATTCTCGATCGCCAGCGTGTCCAGCACCTGGCCGCCGAAGCGCTCGGCCGCGAGGCCGGTGCGGATGCCCTTGCGCGCCGCGTAGATGGCAGCGGCCGCGCCGGCCGGGCCGCCGCCAACGATCAGCACGTCGTAAGGCGCCTTGGCGCTGAGCTTCGCGGCCTCGCGCTTCACGGCGCCGGTGTCGAGCTTCGCGACGATCTCCTCCAGGCCCATGCGGCCCTGGCCGAAGACCTGGCCGTTGAGAAAGATCGTCGGCACGGCCATCACCTGGCGTTGTTCGACTTCGGCCTGGAACAGCGCACCGTCGATCGCCACGTGGCGGATGTTCGGGTTCAGCACCGCCATCAGGTTGAGCGCCTGCACGACGTCAGGGCAGTTCTGACAGCTCAGGGAGAAGAAGGTCTCGAACAGGTAGTCGCCTTCGAGTCCCCGGACCTGCTCGATCACCTCCGCCGCCGCCTTCGAGGGATGGCCGCCGACCTGCAGCAGCGCCAGCACCAATGACGTGAATTCATGGCCCATCGGCAGACCGGCGAACCGCAGGCCGATCCGCGCGCCGGGGCGGTTCAGCGAGAACGAGGGCTTGCGCTCGGCGTCGTCACGGCGCACCGAGAGCGTGATGCGGGCCGAGAGTTCGGCGATGTCGTTCAGCAAGGCCAGGAGCTCCTGCGACTTGTCGCCTTCGTCGACCGAGGCCACGATGTCGATCGGGTGTTCGACCTTTTCGAGATAGCTCTTCAGTTGGGTCTTGAGGGCAGCGTCCAGCATGGTGGCTCGTCCTTGGAAAATTCAGGGAAAAGGCCGTCCCGACGCCCGGGCCTCGTGCGCCCGGTCGTGCGGTCCGGCGCTCGGCCGGGGTCAGGGGTTCCGGCTCCACGGACCGGCTTCGATCGGAAGCAGTCCGCGGCGAACGCGGACCGTCAGATCTTGCCGACGAGGTCCAGCGAGGGCTTCAGCGTCTCGGCACCTTCGGTCCACTTGGCCGGGCAGACTTCACCGGGGTGCGCGGCGACGTACTGCGCGGCCTTGACCTTGCGCAGCAGCTCCGTGGCATCACGGCCGATGCCGTTGTCGTGCACTTCAATGATCTTGATCTTGCCTTCGGGGTTGATCACGAAGGTGCCGCGGTAGGCCAAGCCTTCCTCTTCGATCAGCACCTCGAAGTTTCGCGCCAGCGCCGCGGTCGGGTCACCGACGAGCGGGTACTGCACCTTGGAGATGGTGTCCGAGGTGTCGTGCCAGGCCTTGTGCGCGAAATGCGTGTCGGTGGAGATGCCGTAGATCTCGACGCCGAGCTTCTTGAATTCCGCGTAATGGTCAGCCAAGTCGCCCAGTTCGGTCGGGCAGACGAAGGTGAAGTCGGCCGGGTAGAACACGAACACGGACCACTTGCCCAGCAGGTTCTCGTTGCTGACAGGCACGAACTTGCCGTTGTGGTACGCGGTGGCCTTGAAGGGCTTGACTTCGGTGTTGATCAGGGACATCGGGAGCTTCCTTATCGGGACAGGGTTGAGTGATACCGTGCCCAAATAGTAATGCGACCCCGTTATCCACTTTATTCATAGACTAAATCAAACTCATCCGAAATTGCTATCGAACCGACCGCGGCTCAGCGCAGGTCGCCCGCCAGGCTGGCCAAGGTTTCCGGCGGGATGCCGGTGTGCGCCGGGTAATTTCGGTGGTCGCAACCCAGCTTCACGGCGGCGCCAGCCCGGATGGCCTCGATCGCGACCCGGGTGAACTCGAAGCGAAGGAAGTGCACCGAGGAGGTCTTCTCCTCGGTCTCCCGGTCCAGGTCCTCGTCGGCGATCGCATAGACGCGCTGCAGCCCTTCCGGCTCGACGAACATCCGATCCTCGATGCCGATCAGGCGCGCCAGTTCGCGCTTGCGCTCGTGCGCGTCGGGGTATTCGATCAGCATCGTCGCCTTCCAGTTGCCGCCGTCCGGCACGAGCGGCGCATAGGCGTCGATCTCGGCCTGGATGCCCGCCTCGTCGAAGATCTTCTCGATGTGCAGCATCTCCTGGATTTGACGGCGGACGGTGCGCTCGTCCTCGAACTGCACGCTGAGGTGCTCGCCGAGCCGCACGGTGCGCAGACGCCGGTGCGCGATCGACTCGGGCTTGCCGGTCTGGCGGACCTTGGCATAGGCCTCGAGCGACATCAGGCTGTCTCTGGGAATGGTCGTCATGGCGATCTGTCCTCGCTGCGTGGGGTCACAGCCCGTAGGCGGTTCGCACCAGGCTGAGCGGATGCAGGAGCCTGGCGGCCGGGAACCCGCCCGCTCCATGCCCTGCGCGATGTGGTGCCCGGCCAGCTGGCAGTCGGAGCTGATGTAGTCCGGTTCGTCCTTGGCCATGCTCTTGAAGACCGGCCGCCCGATCTTCATCGCGATCGGGTGGTAGGGGGTCTTCACGCCATACGTGCCCGCATGGCCCGAGCACCGCTCGACCGTGTTGAGCTGCACGGACACCGTCTGGCCGATCAGCTTGAACATCTCCTCGGTCTTCCGACCGATGTTCTGCACGCGGCCGTGGCAAGGGATGTGATAACTGACCTTGCCGAGCGCCTGCTTGAAGTCGGTCTTCAACAGGCCGTCGCGGTGCCGGGCGATCAGGTACTCGAAGGGATCGAACATCGCCTCCTTGACGAGCTGCGTGTCCGCGCACGCGGGGAACATCAGCGGCAGCTCCTGCTTGAACATCAGCGTGCAGCTGGGAATGGCACTGAGGATCGCGTAGCCCTCCTTCGCATACCTTGCGAGCACCGGCATGTTCGCGGCCTTGTGCGCCGCCACGGCGTCGAGGTCGCCGAGCTCCAGCTTGGGCATGCCGCAGCACTTCTCCTTCTCGACCAGCACATAGGGAATGTCGTTGTGCTCGAGCAGCTTGATCAGGTCGTGACCGATGCCGGGTTCGTTGTAGTTCACGTAGCAAGTGGAGAAGATCGCCACCTTGCCCGGCGTGCGTTCCCCGTTCGTGACCACGGTGGCACGGCCCTGCCGACTCGCGGACCAGCGGAAGCGGTTGCTCGCGAGTTCCGGCAACCAGGCGTCGGGATGCACCTGCAGCGCCGAGTCGAGCAGCTTGCGCATTGGCCGGGTCTTGTTCAGCGCGTTGGCCACCTGGACCACCACCGGGATGCCGGCGAACTGGCCGTGCACGTCTGTCGAGGCAAGCAGCTTCTCGCCAGCGCCGACACCGCCCTTCTTGAACTTGATCGCCTTCGCCCGCAGCATCGTGTGCGGGAAATCCAGGCGCCAGGGGTGCGGCGGCACGTAGGGACATTTGGTCATGTAGCAGAGGTCGCACAGGTAGCACTGATCGACGACCTTCGCGTAATCCTGCTTCGGGATGCCGTGCACCTCGCCGTCGTCGGTCGCATCGACCAGATCGAACAGGCTCGGAAAAGCCTGACACAGGCTCACGCAACGGCGGCAGCCGTGGCAGATGTCGAAGATGCGCTCGAGCTCCTTCTCGCAGGCCGCCTCGTCGTAGTACTCGGGGTTCGTCCAGTCGATCGCGTGCCGGGTAGGGGCTTCGAGATTGCCCTCGCGTGTGCTCATCCGGGGTTCTCCTGTGGACCAAGGGCTTCCTGCGCGGGAAGGAACGGCGACTCGCGAGCGCAAGGCATGCACACGGGCGCCGAGCGGGGCACGGCGCTCCGCTCGACGCTCGCTGCGGCGGCGACGCTACGCGCCACCGCCGTCTGCTCAATCGACCAGGCGTCCAGCGCCTTCTGGTAGCGGTTCGCGTGGGAGCGCTCGGCCTTCGCCAGGGTCTCGAACCAGTCGGCGACCTCGTCGAAGCCTTCGTCGCGCGCCTGCTTCGCCATCCCCGGGTACATGTCGGTGTACTCGTGCGTCTCGCCGGCGACGGCGGCCATCAGGTTCTGGCGGCTCGACCCGATCGGCAGGCCGGTGGCCGGGTCGCCGACAGCCTCGAGGAACTCGAGGTGGCCATGCGCGTGGCCGGTCTCGCCTTCGGCGGTGGAGCGGAACAGCGCCGCCACGTCGTTCTGGCCCTCGATGTCGGCCTTGTTCGCGAAGTAAAGGTAGCGACGGTTCGCCTGCGATTCCCCGGCGAACGCGTCCTTCAGGTTCTGCTCGGTCTTGGAGCCCTTCAGTTGCATGTCGATCTCCTTGTCGTGCGTGTGCGATGGTGACCACGGAGCCTGGAGGGCCCAGTGCGCGTCGACGGTAGAGGAGACCGGAGGCAACGTCCAATAGCGCGCGTCAATGCAGAGAATTGTGCGGGTTTACCTGAGGGCCCGTGCCCCGTTTACCTCTGAGTTGACGCGTCGCTCCGCAGCGACGGCCCCGAAACAGGAATCCGCCACGCTGAGCGACAATCCACGCTATGAAACGCACCGAAGCCCAGGCGCCGACCATTCAGGTGATGGAGCGCATGTTCTCGCTGCTCAACGTTCTGGCGGCGCACCCGGATCCGGTCTCGCTGAAACACATCAGCGAACAGACCGGATTGCACCCCTCCACGGCCCATCGCATCCTCAACGATCTCGCGATCGGTCGCTTCGTCGACCGGCCCGAGGCGGGCAGCTACCGGTTGGGCATGCGCCTTCTCGAACTCGGCAACTTGGTCAAGGCACGGCTGGACGTCCGGGAGGCTGCGATCGCGCCGATGCGCGAGCTTCACAAGCTCACGCACCAACCCGTGAATCTTTCGATGCGTCAGGGCGACGAGATCGTCTACATCGAGCGGACCTACAGCGAGCGCTCCGGCATGCAGGTCGTTCGCGCCGTCGGCGGCCGCGCCCCGCTGCACCTGACCTCCGTGGGCAAGCTGTTCCTCGCGCACGACGACGCCCAGCGAGTCCGGGCCTATGCCGCCCGTACGGGGCTCGCCGGCCACACGCGCAACAGCATCACCGAGTTACCGGCTCTGGAGCGCGAACTGGCGAAGGTGCTGCAATACGGCAGCGCCCGCGACAACGAGGAACTGGAACTGGGCGTGCGCTGCATGGCAGCCGGCATCTTCGACGACCAGGACAAGCTGATCGCCGGACTGTCGATCTCGGCCCCCGCCGATCGCCTGGAAGACAGCTGGATGGAGCGGCTGAAGGCCACTGCCGCCCAGATTTCGGCGGCCCTCGGCCACCACGCCAAACCCTGAAAGGCTGATCGCCGGGGTCTGCCCGGGCGGATGCCCGGCGCTCGCCGGTGCGTCCCGCCGCAGCGCGTCAGGAGGTCGTCTTCGGCCCTTCGGCCCGCGGAACTTCCGGCGTCACGGCAGGCGGCGGGCTTGCCTCGATCCAATGGCGCACGCGCTCGGCGTCGCCCTGCCGCGAGTACTTGCCGGCTGAATCGAGGAAGACCATGATCAGCTTGCGTCCCGCCAGTTGCGCCTGCATGACCAGGCAGCGACCCGCCTCGGAGATGTAGCCGGTCTTCTGCAACCCGATGTCCCAGGCTGGATTGCGCACCAGGCCGTTGGTATTGCGGTACTGGAGCGTGCGGCGCCCGACCGCCACGCTGTATTCCTGCGAGGTCGACAGCTCGCGGATCAGCGGATGCTGGTAGGCCGCCGATACCAGCGCCGCCAAGTCGCGCGCGCTCGATTGATTGCGGCTCGACAGTCCCGTGGGCTCGACATAGCGCGTGTCGGTCATGCCGAGCAGGCTGGCGCGCGCGTTCATCGCCGAGACGAAAGCCACCAAGCCGCCCGGGTAATGCCGGCCCAGCGCATGGGCCGCACGGTTCTCCGACGACATCAGGCCAGATGCAGCATCTCGCCACGCGTCAGCTGGGTACCGACGGCCAGTCGCGACCCGCTGCCCTTCTCGGTGTCCACGTCGTCCTGGCTGATCGTGAGCATCTCGTCGAGCGACTGCCCGGCTTCGACGACGACCACCGAGGTCATCAGCTTCGTCAACGACGCGATCGGCAACACGGCCTGGGCGTTCTTGTCGATCAGCACCTCGTGGGTGTCCTGATCCATCACGAGCGCCACGCTCGAACGCAGATCGAGCGGGTCATCGGTGGCACGCAGACCGCTGAGCTCACCGAAAGAGGGGCGTGCCACCACCGTACGGACCGACTTGCGCGTCGCGGCACGAATGCTCTTTACCTTGGCCTTCGACTTGGCACTCGCCTTGCTGGCGCTGCTCTGACGTTTGGTGGCGGCATCGGCGCCCGTGCTCAGTCCGAAGGACAGCATGGCAAACAGGGCCAACAGAGCCACACGCCAACGAAACACAGGCAACGAAATCAACACGGGCACTCCCTCCGACACGCGCACGAGTCTAGGATAAAGAAAAAAAGCGCGCAAGATCAAAAGCTTACGCGCCCTTCCTCCATTCCACGTGAAGAATGCCTCCCGTTACCCCTGGGCGGCGACGCGCTCGTTCTTGCTGTGCAGCTTGTTCAGGGCCGACAGGTAGGCCTTGGCCGAGGCCACCACGATGTCCGGGTCCGCCCCCACGCCATTCACCACCCGTCCGCCATGCTGCAGCCGCACAGTCACCTCGCCCTGGGATTCTGTGCTGCCCGAGGTGATGGCATTGACCGAATAGAGCAGCATTTCTGCGCCGCTTTTCAGCTTCGACTCGATGGCCTTGAGACTCGCGTCGACCGGCCCGTTGCCTTCGCTCTCGGCGTGGAACTCGGTCTCTCCGACCGCGAAAGCCACCTTCGCATGCGGACGCTCCCCAGTCGCCGATTGCTGCTCCAGCGAGAGCAGCCGGTACGTCTCCTGCTCGTGGGTCACGCTCTCATCGCCGACCAGCGCGATGATGTCTTCGTCGAAGATGTCGCTCTTGCGATCGGCCAGATCCTTGAAGCGCGCAAAGGCCGCGTTGACGTCGGTCTCGGACTCGAGCTCGATTCCGAGCTCCTGCAGGCGCTGCTTGAAGGCGTTGCGGCCGCTGAGCTTGCCGAGCACGATCTTGTTGGCACTCCAGCCCACGTCCTCGGCGCGCATGATTTCGTAGGTGTCACGCGCCTTCAGGACGCCGTCCTGGTGGATACCGGAGGCGTGCGCGAAGGCATTTGCGCCGACGACCGCCTTGTTCGGCTGCACGATGAAGCCAGTCTCTGCGACACCAGCCGCGAAGCCGGCACGATCTGCGTGGTATCGACGCCCACTTCGAGCCCGAAATGGTCGCGCCGCGTGCGAACCGCCATCACGACTTCCTCGAGCGAGCAGTTGCCTGCGCGCTCGCCGAGCCCATTGATCGTGCATTCGATCTGGCGGGCACCCCCGATCTTCACGCCAGCCAGCGAGTTCGCCACCGCCATACCGAGGTCGTTGTGGCAGTGAACCGACCAGACCGCCTTGTCCGAATTCGGCACCCGCTCCCGCAAGGTCCTGATGAAATTGCCGTACAGCTCGGGGATGCCGTATCCGACGGTGTCGGGCACGTTGATGGTGGTCGCGCCCTCGTTGATCACGGCCTCGATCACACGGCACAGGAAGTCCGGGTCGGACCGGTAGCCATCCTCCGGCGAAAACTCGATGTCCTCGCACAGGTTGCGGGCGAAGCGAATCGACAGCCTGGCCTGCTCCAGCACCTGCTCGCGCGTCATCCGCAACTTCTTCTCCATGTGCAGTTCACTGGTCGCGATGAAGGTGTGGATGCGAGAACGCGCAGCGCTCTTCAGCGCCTCGGCCGCCCGCGCGATGTCGCGGTCATTGGCGCGCGCCAGCGAGCACACGGTCGATTCCTTGATCACGTCGGCAATCGCCCGGACCGCCTCGAAGTCGCCGTTGCTCGACGCCGCGAAACCCGCCTCGATCACGTCGACCCGCAACCGCTCCAGCTGGCGCGCAATGCGCAGCTTCTCATCCTTGGTCATGGAGGCGCCGGGCGACTGTTCGCCGTCGCGCAAAGTGGTGTCGAAGATGATGAGCTTGTCGGCCATGGAAGTCTCCAGCGAAGATACGAAGGTCGAGGACTAAACAAAACGGCCCGCGAGCAGGAAGCGCGCGGGCCGTGGATGCAGAAACGACGGGACGTGTGCAATCAGCGCGCGCAGGGCACTCCTAGCAGTAGCAGCAGCGAAAAGCGGGCGCGAAACGTCATGAGCACAATATAGCACGCGCCTGATCACGGCACGCGCCGCAGTGGCTATCAGCGGTGCAGCCCCTCTTCATCGGGCTCGTGAGTGGACGTGGCGATGACGCTGACAGGCCTGCCCTTGGTCTTGCGCCACACGTAGACCGCGTAACCTGAGAAGCCGTAGCAGACGAACAGACTGAACAGCACGAGCGGCGGGTGAAGGTTGATCACTGCGATGAAGAGCGCGATCGCGACGATCACGATGAACGGGACCGTGCGCTTGAAGCTCACGTCCTTGAAGCTGTAGAACGGCACGTTCGTGACCATCGTCAGTCCGGCGTAGAGCGTGAACGCGAACGCCATCCAGGACAACCAGTCGATGCTGCCGGCCCCCTTGAACCCCGCGTCGTCCATCAGCCAGATGAACCCGACCACCAGCGCTGCGGCGGCCGGACTCGGCAGCCCCTGGAAGAAGCGCTTGTCGACGACACCGATGTTGGTATTGAAGCGGGCCAGCCGGAGCGCAGCCCCGGCGCAGTAGACGAACGCCGCCACCCAGCCGAGCTTGCCCAGCCCCCGCAGCGCCCACTCATAGACGATCAACGCCGGCGCAGCGCCGAAGGACACCATGTCCGACAGGCTGTCCATCTGTTCGCCGAAGGCGCTCTGGGTGTTGGTCATGCGCGCGACGCGACCGTCGAGGCTGTCGAGCACCATCGCGCAGAACACGCCGATCGCCGCCTGCTCGAAGCGGTCGTTCATGGCCATCACGATCGCGTAGAACCCGCCGAACAAAGCCGCAAGAGTGAAGAGATTGGGCAGGATGTAGATGCCCTTGCGGCGAGGCCGGCGCGGCGCCTCGTCGTCGACATCTTCGAGCGCGTCCGGCGTTTTCGGATCCTGCGTGCCGTCGTGCATGCTCATGCTCGGCCAGTCCGTGGCAACGAATCCAGACCCCTCGGCGCACCATGAAGATCGATCATGGGCGGGAGGATACCGCAGCACCCGTCGCAAGAAGGGCCGCGCACCCTTCAGTGTCGCGGCCCTAGACGGAGCGTGGAGCGGAAGGTCGCGATCAGTTGCGGCTCTTGTCCACCAGCTTGTTCGCCTTGATCCACGGCATCATCGCGCGCAGCTTCTCGCCCACCACCTCGATGTCGTGCTCTGCGGTCAGGCGGCGACGCGACAGCAGCGTCGGCGCACCGGCACGGTTCTCGAGGATGAAGCTCTTGGCGTACTCGCCGGTCTGGATGTCCTTGAGGCACTGGCGCATCGCCGCCTTGGTGTCCTCGGTCACGACCCTCGGCCCGGTCACGTACTCGCCGTACTCGGCATTGTTCGAGATCGAGTAGTTCATGTTGGCGATGCCGCCTTCATAGATCAGGTCGACGATCAGCTTGAGTTCGTGAAGGCATTCGAAGTAGGCCATCTCGGGCGCGTAGCCGGCTTCCACCAGTGTCTCGAAGCCGGCCTTGATCAGCTCCACGGTGCCGCCGCACAGCACGGCTTGCTCGCCGAACAGGTCGGTCTCGGTCTCCTCGCGGAAATTGGTCTCGATGATGCCGGCCTTGCCGCCGCCATTGGCTGCCGCATAGCTCAGAGCCAGGTCGCGCGCCTTGCCGGTCTTGTCGGCATGGACGGCGATCAGGTGCGGCACGCCGCCGCCCTGGGTGTAGGTGTTGCGCACCGTGTGGCCGGGGGCCTTCGGGGCAACCATCCACACGTCGAGGTCTTCGCGCGGCACGACCTGGCCGTAGTGGACGTTGAAGCCGTGCGCGAAGGCCAGCGAGGCGCCCTGCTTGATGTTCGGCGCGACCTCGGCGCTGTAGACCGAGGCGATCTGCTCGTCGGGCAGCAGGATCATCACGACGTCGGCGCTCTTGACCGCATCAGCGACCTCGGCCACCTTCAGCCCGGCCTTCTCGACCTTGTTCCACGATGCGCCGCCGCGACGCAGGCCGACGGTGACCTTGACGCCGCTGTCGTTCAGGTTCTGGGCATGCGCATGGCCTTGCGAGCCGTAGCCGATGATCGCCACGCTCTTGCCCTTGATGAGGCTGAGGTCGGCGTCCTTGTCGTAATAGACCTTCATGGGGTTCTCTCCTGTCGAAATTCAGTAATGGAACGGGGTTCAGACGCGCAGGATGCGCTCGCCGCGACCGATCCCGCTGGTGCCGGTGCGCACGGTTTCCAGAATCGCGGTGCGGTCCACCGCCTCGATGAACGCGTCGAGCTTGGGCGCATCGCCGGTGAGCTCGATCGTGTAGGTCTTTTCGGTGACGTCGACGATGCGGCCCCGGAAGATGTCGGCCATGCGCTTCATCTCGTCGCGCTCCTTGCCGACGGCGCGCACCTTGATGAGCATCAGTTCGCGCTCGGTGTACTGACCCTCGGTCAGGTCGACCACCTTCACCACCTCGATGAGCCGGTTGAGGTGCTTCGTGATCTGCTCTATCACGTCCTCGCTACCGGTGGTGGTGATGGTCATGCGCGACAGCGACGGATCCTCGGTGGCCGCAACGGTCAGGCTCTCGATGTTGTAGCCGCGCGCCGAAAACAGCGCCACGACGCGCGACAGGGCGCCCGGCTCGTTCTCGAGCAACAGGGCAATGATGTGTTTCATGGGTAGATCGTCCTTCGCGCTCTTCAGGACTGCGGCGGTAACCGCAGCCCTTGGCCACGCGCTTCGATGAATGAGTAGTGGTTCAGACCGCGGTCGCTGCACTCGCTGCGCTCCTGGCGACGGACCGGCAAGCCCGCCGCCCTCGCGCCGCGCGTGCCCCGGCCTTACAGGTCTTCCGAGCCCAGCAGCATCTCCGAGATGCCCTTTCCGGCCTGGACCATCGGCCAGACGTTCTCGGTCGGGTCGGTACGGATGTCGAGAAAGACCGTGCGGTCCTTCAGCCGGATCGCCTCGCGCAGCGCGGGTTCCACCTCGCTCGGTTTCTCGATCTTCAGTCCGACGTGACCGTAGGCTTCGGCCAGCTTCACGAAATCGGGCAAGGCCTCCATGTAGCTGTGCGAATAGCGGCCGCCGTAATCGAGCTCCTGCCACTGCCGCACCATGCCCAGATAGCGGTTGTTCAACGAGATCACCTTGACCGGCGTCTTGTACTGCAGGCAGGTCGACAGCTCCTGGATGCACATCTGGATCGAGCCTTCGCCGGTGATGCAGAAGACATCGGAGTCCGGCTTCGCGAGCTTGATGCCCATGGCGTACGGCAGGCCCACCCCCATCGTGCCCAGGCCACCCGAGTTGATCCAGCGCCGCGGCTCGTCGAAGCGGTAGTACTGCGCCGCCCACATCTGGTGCTGTCCGACATCGGAGGTGATGTAGGTGTCGCGCTCGCGGGTCAACTCCCAGAGCTTCTCGACCACGAACTGCGGCTTGATGACCTCGTCGGAGTTCTTGTACTTCAGGCACTCGCGACCGCGCCATTCGGCGATCTGCTTCCACCAGGCCGACAGGGCCTGCGAATCCGGCTTCGCCTGCGCTTCCTTGATCTGCGAGATCAGTTCTTGCAGCACTTCCTTCACGTCGCCGACGATCGGAATGTCGACCTTCACGCGCTTGGAGATGCTCGACGGATCGATGTCGACGTGCACGATCTTGCGCTCCACCGAAGCGAAATGCTTCGGGTTGCCGATCACCCGGTCGTCGAAACGCGCGCCCACGGCCAGCAGGACGTCACAGTTCTGCATCGTCATGTTGGCTTCGTAGGTGCCGTGCATGCCCAACATGCCCAGGAAGCGCGGGTCGGTCGACGGGAAGGCGCCCAAGCCCATCAGCGTGTTGGTGCACGGATAGCCGAGCAGGTCGACCAGCTGGCGCAGTTGCGCCGAGGCATTGCCGAGGATCACGCCGCCGCCGGTGTAGATATAAGGCCGCTTTGCCTGCAGCAGCAACTGCACGGCCTTGCGGATCTGCCCGCTGTGGCCCTTCTTCGCCGGACTGTACGAGCGCATCTCGACCACGGCAGGGTACTGGAAGGGCGCGGTCTTCAGCGACACGTCCTTCGGCACGTCGACCACCACCGGGCCAGGACGGCCGGTGCGGGCGATGTGGAAGGCCTTCTTCATGGTGAGCGCCAGCTCGCGCACGTCCTTCACAAGGAAGTTGTGCTTGACGATCGGCCGGGTGATGCCGACGGTGTCGCACTCCTGGAAGGCGTCGAGGCCGATCGCTGGCGTCGGCACCTGCCCGGTGATGATCACCATCGGAATCGAGTCCATGTAGGCAGTGGCAATGCCGGTGATGGCATTCGTCACGCCCGGACCCGAGGTCACCAGCGCAACGCCCACGTCGCCGGTCGCGCGCGCATAGCCGTCGGCCGCATGGATGGCCGCCTGCTCATGGCGTACGAGCACGTGCTCTATGGTCTCCTGTTTGTACAGCGCGTCGTAGATGTACAGCACGGCGCCGCCCGGGTAGCCCCAAAGGTACTTGACACCTTCGGCCTGCAGGCAGCGAACGAGAATTTCCGAACCGTTGGGCTCGGCAGCTTGGGTGGGGTGCGGTTGGGCCGTGGCGGCCCGCTTGATTTCCGCGGCAGACATGTCCATTTCGAACCTTTGTGAATTTCTCTGACGAAAAACCATCGGTGCCCCTCTTCGCACCCTGGTGGGGTGGATGTGGGGCCTGCGCGGTCTGGCAAAGCCACCCGGGTCGGATGGTGTTGAAGACCAATGAGCGTTTTGCGAGCGCACATTATGGCATCCGCCCGGCACCAGCCCGGCGCAGGCTGCTGCATCGAGGTGCGGTGACATAATCCGCGGCCTCCCCAAAGCCACGGCAGACAGGCCGCGCCTCTTGGCTTCCGACAAAGAACTCAGCGACTTCCTCAAGAGCGTCGAAAAGCGCGCCTTCAAGCGGGCCGTTTATGCCGTTCGCGACGACGATGCTGCGCTCGACATCGTGCAGGACTCGATGATCCGCCTGGCCGAGAAATATGCCGACCGGCCGCCGGCCGAGTTGCCGCTGCTGTTCCAGCGCATCCTGTCGAACGCCATGATGGACTGGTTTCGCCGGCAGAAGGTGCGCAATGCCGTCGTGCGCAATTTCTCGGATTTCGAGCCAGCGGACGCCGACGGCGACTTCGATCTGCTCGAGACTCTGGCGGCCGCCGGTGGTGCTACCACGGTCGAAACGGCGGCCGACGGCGTGTCGCGGGCCCAGATCCTGCTCGCGATCGAGACCGAAGTCGCGCGGTTGCCGGGGCGTCAACGGGAGGCCTTCCTGCTGCGTTACTGGGAGGAACTCGATGTCGCCGAGACCGCTCAATCGATGGGCTGCTCGGAGGGCAGCGTCAAGACCCATTGCTCCCGGGCAGTGCACAGCTTGGCGCAGGCCTTGAAGGCCAGAGGGGTGCTGCCATGAATCATTTCAACGTCGTCACGGGACCAACCCGGCTGGATCACCAGTCGCTCGAAGACCGCTTTGCGCTGCGTGTGGCGGCGGCTCTCAGCACGCACGTCGACAGTCTGCCCGGCGACGTGACGGAGCGCCTTCGTTTCGCGCGCGAGCAAGCGCTGGCGCGTGCCAGACAGGCTGCGACACGCACCGCCCCGAGCACCGCTCGGCTCGGCGGAGGCGTGTTGGCCTGGGGTGGAGAGCCCGGCTGGGGCTGGCGCCTCGCGACGTTGGCGCCGTTGTTCGCGCTGGTGGCCGGCCTGGTGCTGATCCAGATCCAGCACGACGACGACCAGATCAGCGCCGCGGCCGAGGTCGATGCCGCCCTGCTGGCCGACGACCTGCCGCCGGCAGCTTACACCGATGCCGGCTTCGCCGAGTTCCTGCGCCTGCCCGGATCGGTGGGCAGCAACTGAGGATGACGGGTTTCGTGTCCCTGCGGCGGGTCGCTGCGCGGCATCCGGCGTTTGCCCGGGTCGCGGCCGGTGCGTTGCTGAGCATGCTGCTGGCGCTGGCTGCGCCACTCGCCAGTGCCGCGGGTGCTGATGCCGGTGGCCCCGGCTGGAACAGCCTCGGCCCGGCGCAACGCGAGGCACTGGCACCGCTCCAGAGCGAATGGTCATCGATCGACCCCCAGCGCAAGCAGAAATGGCTGGAGCTGGCGTCGCGCTTCGATCGCATGTCGCCCGACGAGCGCAGCCGCGTTCAGCGACGCATGTCCGACTGGGTCAATCTCAGCGCCAAGCAACGCACCGAGGCGCGCATGAACTACCAGGGTGCAAAGGACCTGAGCCCGCAGGAACGCCAGCGCCGCTGGGAGGCCTACCAGTCCCTGCCTGAAAGCCAGCGGCGCGACCTCGCCGCCCGCGCCAAGACCGGCGCCGGCAAGGTCAATGCGCGACCCATCCCGCCAGCCGCCGAGACCAAGGTCAACACCGTCCCGAACCCGCTGCTGGAGGCCCGCAAGCCGCGCGCAGTGACACCGGGGCTGACGCAGGCCAAGCCTGGGGCCACGACCAACCTGATGTCGACGCGCCCCGCGCCCCCTCTGCACCAGCAGACTGGCCTGCCGAAGGTCGCGGCGACCCCAGAGTTCGTCGACTCGACGACGCTGCTGCCGCGCCGCGGCCCTCAGGGCGCAGCGACCGAGCCGCGCCGCAAGCCCTGACACGTGCCGACCCCGAACGCGCAAGCCGGCCTCGCGCCGCCGCCCGGGGCACTGGCACCGCCACTGCGTCGCCGGCTGGCGTGCTTCCTCTACGAGGGTGTGCTGCTGTTCGGCGTGGTGTTCGTCTGTGCGCTGATCTATTCCGTGCTCACCGATCAGCGCCATGCGATGGTCGGACGCCTTGGCCTGTTGCTGACCGCCTTCGTGCTGGCGCCCGGCGTTTACTTCACGTGGTACTGGTCGGGAAGCGGCCAGACGCTACCGATGCAGACCTGGCGCATCCACCTGCAGACGGCCGACGGCCGGCGGCTCACGCGCGCACGCGCTTTGGGGCGTTATCTCACCGCCTGGATATGGTTCCTGCCGGCCCTGGCCCTGGCTTGGCTGGCCGGCTGGCATGACAGCGGCGCGCACCTGGCCGCGGTGCTCGCGACCGGGGTCGCGCTCTATGCCCTGTCATCGAAGCTGCATCCGCAGCGCCAGTTCTGGCACGACGCGCTGTGCGGCACGCGGCTCGTCGACACGCGCGGCACCCCCCTGCCCGCGCCTGAGTTTCGCAGCGGCGCCATACGCCGCAGTTACCATCGCGCGCCATGAGCAACCCCTACAAAGGCCGCACCGGCCTGGACCGCGTGATCCGTGCGGCTGGCTACTCGATGGACGGGCTGCAGATCGCCTACCGCGGCGAGAGCGCGTTCCGGCAGGAAGTCTGGGCGGCCGTGCTGCTGGTGCCCACAGCCTTCTGGCTGGGCGGCAGCTGGATCGAGGTCTCTCTGCTGGTCGGCTCGGTGCTGTTGGTGTTGATCGTCGAGCTGCTCAATTCGGGCATCGAAGCGGCGATCGACCGCGTCAGCTACGAGCTCCACGACCTGTCCAAGCGCGCGAAGGACCTCGCCAGTGCCGCCGTGCTGCTGTCGCTGCTGCTGTGCATGGGCATCTGGGTGGCTGCGCTCTGGCATCGTTTCGGCAGCTGACGCGGCGCGAACCATGACGAAGCGCTTCACGCTGTGTGTGTACTGCGGCTCGCGCCTTGGCGACGATCCGGCCCATGCCCACGCGGCCCGGGCCGTTGGCCGGGAGATCGCGCAACGCGGCTGGCAGCTGGTCTACGGTGGCGGCAACGTCGGGCTGATGGGCATCGTCGCCGACGCCGCGCTGGCGGGCGGCGCCCCGGTGATCGGCGTGATCCCGCGGTCGCTGATGGAGCGCGAGGTCGGACACTCCGGCCTCAGCGAACTGCACGTGGTCGAGACCATGCATCAGCGCAAGCAAGGCATGGCCGAACAGGCCGACGCTTTCCTGGCGCTGCCCGGCGGCATCGGCACCTTCGAGGAGTTGTTCGAGGTGTGGACCTGGCGGCAGCTCGGCTACCACGACCAGCCGATCGGGCTGCTCAATGTCGGCGGCTACTACAACGCTCTGGTCGCGTTCATGCAGCAGACGGTAGACGCCGGCTTCGTCTCGGATGGCACGCGCGCGATGCTGGAGATCGGTGACGAGCCGTCAGCCCTGCTCGATCGGCTCGCGGCCCAAGCCGCGCTAAGCGGCGGCCGCGACGACTACAGCCGAACCTGAGCTTCCGTTCGGTCAGACCGCCGCTTCGTCCGTTTCGCCGGTGCGGATGCGAACGACCTGCTCGACCGAGCTGACGAAGATCTTGCCGTCACCGATCTTGCCGGTCTTGGCCGCCTTGACGATGGCTTCCAGGCAACGATCGACGTCGACGTCCTTCACCACCACCTCGAGCTTCACCTTCGGCAGGAAGTCGACCACGTACTCGGCACCACGGTACAGCTCGGTGTGGCCCTTTTGGCGGCCGAAGCCCTTGACCTCGGTCACGGTCAGACCGGACACACCCACCTCGGCAAGCGCCTCGCGCACTTCCTCGAGCTTGAAGGGCTTGATGACGGCGGTGATCTGTTTCATGGCGCGCTCCGGTGAAAGGTGACTGACCAGAATTTAAGCACGGAATTTCGAGGTGATGGGATAGCGCCAGTCCTTGCCGAACGAGCGGTGCGTGATGCGAATCCCCACCGGTGCCTGCCGTCGCTTGTACTCGTTGATCTTGATCAGCCGCGTCACGCGCTCCACATCGGTGCGTGCGTAACCCGCAGCGACGATCTCCTCGACGCCCTGATCGTCTTCCATGTAGCGCGCCAGGATCGCGTCGAGCACGTCGTAGGGCGGCAGGCTGTCCTGGTCGGTCTGGTCCGGCCGCAGTTCCGCAGACGGTGGCCGCGTGATGATGCGTTCGGGTATCACCGGCGCGGCACCCTGCGCATTGCGCCAGGCCGCGAGGCGGTAGACCAGGGTCTTGGCCACGTCCTTGATCACCGCGAAGCCGCCCGCCATGTCGCCGTAGAGCGTGCAGTAGCCGGTCGCCATCTCGCTCTTGTTGCCGGTGGTCAGCACGATGCGACCCGACTTGTTCGACAGGGCCATCAGCAGCGTGCCACGGATGCGCGCCTGGATGTTCTCCTCGGTCGCATCCTCGGCCAGGCCGGCGAACTCCAGCGCCAGGGCTGACTTGAAGGACTCGAACATCGGCACGATCGAGATCTCGTCGTACTGCACGCCCAGGCGTCGCGCCATGTCGCGAGCGTCAATCCACGAGATGTCCGCGGTATACGGCGAAGGCATCATCACCGCCCTCACCCGATCGGCCCCCAAGGCATCGACCGCGACCGCCAGCACCAGCGCCGAATCGATGCCGCCGCTCAGGCCGATGATGGCGCCGGGGAAGCCGTTCTTGCCGAGATAGTCGCGCACGCCGGTCACCAGTGCTGCCCACGCCTGCGATTCCAGCGAAGGCGCCGGCGCCAGCGGGCCGCTGACGGCGCCGTCGGCGTTCACCTGAACCGCAAGCACCTCCTCCACGAAGCTGGCGGCGCGCGCCCGCACAGCGCCCTGTGCGTCGACTGCGAACGAGGCCCCGTCGAACACCACCTCGTCCTGTCCGCCGACCAGGTGTGAGTACAGCAATGGCAGGCCGCTCTCCACGGCGCGCCGCGCCATGCGTTCCTCGCGCTCCTCGGCCTTGCCGAGGTGGAAGGGCGAGGCATTGATCACCGCCAGCACCTGGGCGCCCGCCGCCTTCGCCGCCGCCGCCGGCTCGTCGAACCAGGCGTCCTCGCAGATCAGCAGCCCGACGCGCAACCCGCCTGTCTCCACCACCAGCGGGCCGAAGCCGGCATCGCGGCCCGACACGAAGTAGCGGCGCTCGTCGAACACCTGGTAGTTGGGCAGTTCCCGCTTCGCATAGGTGGCCATGACACGCCCGCCGGCCAGCACCGACGCCGCATTGACCCGCCGCTGCACCGCCAGCGAGCGCGTGCGAAGATCGCCGAGTGCATCGATGGCCTGCGGGTGGCCGACCACCACCTGCAGGTCCGGCAGATCGGCCAGCGACGCCGCGCAAGCGGCCAGCGCTTCGTCGCAGGCACGCATGAAGGCCGGTCGCAGCAGCAGGTCTTCCGGCGGATAACCGGTCAGCGACAGTTCCGGCGTAATCACCAGTCGCGCGCCCTGTGCGTAGGCCTGGCGGGACCACTGGGCGATGCGTTGCGCGTTGCCTGCGAGGTCGCCGACGGTGGCGTTGAACTGGACGAGGGCGATCGAGGCAGACACGGTGGCAGGCATGGATCAGGAAGAAGACGCGTTGTCGATCGATGGTACCCGCGACCCCGAGGCGTGGGCGGTCCAGGTGCACGCCGATCCGGCCCTCATCGACGCCCAGGCCTGGGACGCGCTGGTCGACGCCAGCCCGGCGCCGACGCCCTTCATGCGCCATGCCTATCTGTGCGCGCTTCACGCGTCGGCCAGCGCCGTTTCGGGTACCGGGTGGGCACCGCAGTTCCTGGTGATCGAGCGTGACGAGGTGCTGGTGGCGGCCTGCCCGCTCTACCTCAAGAACCACTCCTACGGCGAGTACGTGTTCGACTGGGCCTGGGCGCAGGCCTATGAGGAGGCCGGACTGCGCTACTACCCGAAGCTGCTGTCGGCGGTGCCGTTCACCCCGGTGCCAGGCTCGCGCCTGCTGGCACGCGACCCGGCCGCGCGCAGCGTGCTGCTGCGCGCGATGGAGAGCTTCGCCCGACAACACGGCCTGTCATCGGCGCACGTGCTCTTTCTGGACGAGGCCGACCGCAGCGCCGCTGAGGCGGCCGGCTGGATGCTGCGCAGCACGGTGCAATTCCACTGGACCAACCGGGCTCCCGCGGCCTATGCCGACTTCGCCGATTTCCTCGCCAGCCTGCAGCGCGACAAGCGCAAGAAGATCCAGCAGGAGCGCCGCTACGTGCGCGAGGCCGGCGTCGAGTTCGAAACCCGCGTCGGCACGCAGATCCGGGCCGCCGACTGGGACTTCTTCTACCGCTGCTATCGCAACACCTACCGTGAGCACCGCTCGACGCCCTACCTGACGCGCGACTTCTTCGCCCACATGGCCGAGTCCCTGCCGCAGCACTGGCTGCTGTTCACCGCCCGGCGCGAGGGTGAGCCGATCGCCGCATCGCTGATCGCCCTCGACCCCGAACGCGGCCACGCCTATGGCCGCTACTGGGGCGCGCTCGCTCCGGTGAGTTGCCTGCACTTCGAGGCCTGCTACTACCAGCCGCTGCAGTGGTGCATCGAGAACGGCTACCGTCGCTTCGAGGGCGGCGCGCAGGGCGAGCACAAGATGGCTCGCGGGCTGATGCCGGTGCGCACGCATTCCGCGCACTGGCTCAGCGATGCGCGCTTTGCCGATGCCGTGGCGCGCTATCTGGCGCGCGAAGGCGCCGGCATCGAGGCCTACGTCGACGAGCTCGACGAGCGCAACCCATTCAAGCGATAGGGCCTCTTGCGCGACCGAAGGGCGCCGGGCCTCACGGCGCCTTGCCCAGACGCTCGAGCGCACGTCCCAGCGCCGCCACGGCGTCACCGATCTCGCGTGCTCCGATCACCAACGGCGGCGCGAAGCGCACCACCGTGCCATGGGTGTCCTTGCTCAGCACGCCTTCCTGCAACAGTCCCTCGCACACGGTGCGGGCCGAGGCGAAGCCGGATCGATCTCCACGCCGACCAGCAGCCCCTTGCCGCGGACGTCGCGGATCGCGGGATGCCGCAGCGCGTGCAGACGCTCGAGCAGCACGGCGCCCTGCTCGGCCGCCCGCTCGGACAGCTTCTCCTCCACCAGCACCTGCAACGCCGTGTCGCCCACGGCCGCCGCCAGCGGATTGCCGCCGAAGGTGGAACCGTGGTCGCCGGGCGTGAATACCGCCATCACCTCCTCGCGCGCCAGGAAGGCGCTGACCGGCAGGAGCCCGCCACCCAGCGCCTTGCCCAGCGTGAGGCCGTCGGGACGCACGCCCTCGTGGTCACAGGCGAGCACCCGCCCGGTGCGACCCAGGCCGGTCTGCACCTCGTCGCAGATCATCAGGATGCCGCGGCGCGTGCAGATCTCGCGCACCGCCTTCAGGTAGCCGACCGGCGGCGCGACGATGCCGGCCTCACCCTGCACCGGCTCGACCAGGAAGGCGCAGGTGTCCTCGGTGATGGCCGCTTCCAGTGCCGCCGCATCGCCGTAGGGCACGGTCACGAAGCCGGGCGCGAACGGCCCGAAGCCGCTGCGGTATTGAGCCTCGCTCGAGAAGCCCACGATGGTCGTCGTGCGTCCGGCGAAGTTGTTGGCCGCGACGATGATCTGCGCGTGGCCCTCGGCGATGCCCTTGACCGTGTAGCCCCACTTGCGGGCCGCCTTCAGCGCCGTCTCCACGGCTTCGGCGCCGGTGTTCATCGGCAGCGCCCGGTCCATGCCGGTCAGGCGGCACAGGCGTTCGAGGAAGGGGCCGAGGCGGTCGGTGTGGAAGGCGCGCGAGGTCACGGCCAGTTGCCGAGCCTGCGCGACCAGCGCCTCCACCAGCCGCGGGTGACCGTGACCGAAGCTGACGGCCGAATAGGCCGACATCATGTCGAGATAGCGCCGGCCATCCTGACCCCACAGGTAGACGCCCTCGCCGCGCGTCAGCACGACCGGCAAGGGGGCGTAGTTCGCGGCACCGAAATGCTCTTCCAGCGCGATGGGGCTGGCCGACAAGGGGAAGCCGGGGTGAATCGTCATGGCGATCTCCTGAACGCGGGGGTCGCTTCCCCCAGCTCTTCACTGTAGAGATGGCCGAACGCAAGGTGCGTTCAATTCGTTGTGCATTCTCATCTTTTGGCGCATGCTTCGTGTATGAAAAACGGGACATGAGCACATTGGATACGCTTGACCGCCGTTTGCTGGCCGAACTTCAGGCCCGCGGCCGCGCCTCGAACGTCGAGTTGTCCGCGGCGGTCCACCTGTCGGCGCCGCAGTGCTTCCGGCGCGTCAGGTCGCTCGAGGAGCGT
Source organism: Methylibium sp. T29 (assembly GCF_000576205.1). Classification (NCBI taxonomy): domain Bacteria; kingdom Pseudomonadati; phylum Pseudomonadota; class Betaproteobacteria; order Burkholderiales; family Sphaerotilaceae; genus Methylibium; species Methylibium sp. T29. Next base: position 25,147 of record NZ_AZND01000017.1, read on the forward strand.
GGCGTGATCCGCGGTTATGCGGCGCACGTCGATCGCGAGGCGCTGGGGCTGGGCGTGATGGCCTACGTCAGCGTGGACATCGCCGCCGAGCAGTTCGGGCATGTGCGCGAGTTCGAGCAGACGATCCGCGACTTCCCGCAGATCCTGGAATGCCACACCGTCTCGGGTGACTCGGACTACCTGCTCAAGGTGGTGGCGCGCGACCTGAAGTCGCTCAGCCAGTTCCTGACCGACCGACTGATGCAGATCTCCGGCGTCGCCAACGTGCGCTCGATGATCTGCATGGAAGAAATCAAGCCGCCCTCGCCGCTGCCAACGACGACCGAATGAGACGGGCGTCCCACGCGCGGTCGAGCGCCGGGCCGCCAGCCGACCGCACACCCGCTCGGCGGGTAGCGCCAGTAACCCGGCGCCGGGTGCCCACACTACTCCTTGAAGTCGCCGCCGAAGCCGTAGACGAAGGCCTCGGGCCGGATGTACTTGCGCAGCGCCGCGTTCACCTGCTCCAGGGTCGCCGCGGCGATCGCGTCGTCGACCTGCTGCGAGATCGCGAAGGTTCGGTCGAGCCGCAGGTTGCTGGCCAGCCCGGCCGCCAGCCGCGCGTCCTGCGCGCGTGACAGGCGGCGCGCACTGATCAGTCCCCGCTGCGCCTCCTGCAGCTCGGTTGCAGTGAAGCCTTCCTGCAGGGCACGCGCCACCTCTTCCCGGAACGCCGCCTCGACCTTGGGGCGGTTCTGAGGCGCGAAGATGGCCTGCGCCTGCCACGGCGAATTTCGCTCGTCCTGGTTCCACGCCAGGTAGCTGTAGACGCCGTAGGACAGGCCCTCCTTCTCGCGGATGCGCACCCACAGCCTCGAGCTGCCGCCGCCGCCCAGCAGGTGGTTGGCGAGCGTGAGCGGTGCGTAGTCCGGATCGCTGTCCATCAACGGCACCGGCAGGAACACCGCCATGTGGGCGTTCTGCTTGTCGGGCGTCGGCAGCACCAGGCGGGCCGGTGCCACCGGCGCCAGCGGATCGGACACCCGCGCGTAGGGTTCACTGCTCTTCCAGTCGCCGAAGGCACCTCGAGCGCCTGCCTCACCGCCGGCACATCGAGGTCGCCGCTCGCGCCGAACTCGGCATGCGAGGCGCCGTAGAAGCGACGATGGAAGGCACGCAACTGGTCCGGCGTGGCCGCGCGGATGTCGGCCACCAATTCGTCGAAGCTCTTCGCATGGCGCACGTCGCTGCGTGGGTACCGGTTCACATGGCGGTCGATCGCGTTGGCCACCACCGCCTCGGGTTCCTTGCGCTGCTGCTCCACGCCCGTCAGCGCCTGACTGCGCTGCTCCTCCAGCACCGCAGGCGGGAAGGAAGGCTCGCGGAGCAGTTCGCCGACCAGCGCGATCACGGCTGGCAGGTTCTCGCGCTTGGTGGCGATCGTCGCGCTCACGCTGCCGGTGCCGCTGGAAAAGGCCACCTCGGCCTGCAGCGCGTCGAGTCGGTCGCGGATCTGCTGGCGCGAGAGCTTCGCCGTGCCCTCGTCGAGCATCGCGGCCGTCAATGCAGGCACCTCACCCTGATCGGCCAGGCTTTTCTCGTCGCCGAAGTGCAGAGAGAGCACCGCATTCACCGCCCCGCCGCGGGTCGGCTTGGGCAGCAGCGCGACCTTCATGCCGCTGGCCAGCGCGAAACGCTGCGTCTGCGCGTCGATGTTGGCCGGGGTGGTGTCGAACGCGGCCACCGCGGTGGCGCCCGCCTGCGGCTTGAAGTCCTTGAATTGCGCCGCCACGTCCACAGCCTTCGGCGCCGGCGCGCGCTGCGGCTTGTCAGTGGGGACATAGGTCGCGAGCGTGCGGTTTGACGGCAGTAGCCGCTCGACGGCGACGCGCTGCACGTCCTCCAGCGTGGTCGCCTTGACGCGGTCGCGGATCAGGAAGAACAGGCGCCAGTCGCCCTGCGCGACCGACTCCGACAGCGAAACGCCCACCGTCTCCGGGTTCGTGAACGCCAGGTCCCAGCCCTTGAGCCACTTGGCGCGCGCGCGCTCCAGTTCCTCGGCCGTGACCGGCTCGGCCGCGACCGACTCCAGCACCGCGATCAGCTCGCTGCGCGCACGCTCGACGTCCTGCCCCGGCGCGAGCTGCGCCACGAACAGCGCCGCGCCGGGATCATGCAGGCCGAACGGCTCCGCCCCCACGCTTGCGGCCAGTTGCTTCTCGACCAGTCGCTTGTGCAGCCGCCCTGAAGGCGCATCGCCCAGCACCAGCGCGAGCAGTTCGATGGCGGCGAACTCGGGATCCGGCGCAGCCGGCACGTGATAACCGGCGTACAGCAGCGGCGCCCCGCCAACGCGGCGCAGCGTCAGGGCGCGCTCACCGTCCTGGGCCGCGTCGATGGTGTAGAGCGTGGGCAGCACGCGTCGAGGCTTCGGGATCTTGCCGAAGTACTGCTGCACCCAGGCCAGCACCCGGGCCGTGTCGAACTGACCGCTGACGACCAGCGTGGCGTTGTCGGGCTGGTAATACTGACGGTAGAAGGCCTGCAACCGCGCGATGTCGACGTTCTCGACATCACTGCGCGCGCCGATCGTGTCCTTGCCGTAGTTGTGCCAGTCGTACATCGCGGCCAGCGTCTTCTGGTACAGGATGCGGCCGGGGTTGTTCTCGCCCATCTCCATCTCGTTGCGCACCACCGTCATCTCGGAATCGAGATCCTTGCGCGCGATGAAGCTGTGGACCATGGCATCCGCGTGCCACGACAGGAACCACCGCAGGTTGTCGTCGTTCGCCGCAAAGCTGGCGAAGTAGTTGGTGCGATCGAACCAGGTGCTGCCGTTGGCGCGCAGCCCGCGCTTGGTGAACTCGCCCCAGACGTTGCGGGTGGTCGGCGTGCCCTTGAACATCAGGTGTTCGAGCAGGTGCGCCATGCCCGTCTCGCCGTAGTTCTCGTGGCGCGAACCGACGTGGTAGGTCAGGTTGACCGTCGTCGTGGGCTTGGACGCATCGGGCACCAGCAGCACCTGCAGCCCATTGGTCAGCCGGTACTCGGTGATGCCCTCGACCTGGGTCACTGCGGTCACCCCGCGTGGCAAGGCTGGTGAGGCGACGGAGCCGGAAGGTGGGATTGGCTTGCTGGCGGCCGCCACAACCGGCGACACCTGCATCACGACCAGCGCGAGCGCGCCGGCGACCAAGTACTTCGAGAACATGCTGCGGGCCTCGCAACCACCGAGGCGGTGTGATGGAGGCCCGCAGTGTAGCCAGCCGGTTTGGGGCCTCGCCGCCTCGGGGGCATACCCGAGCGCGGCGCTGGCGACGCCAGCCGATCGTCAGTCAGGCCGCCTGGGCCTTGAGGTAATTCTCCATGCCGGAGCGCACTTCAGCCTGCGCGCTTTCGGGGCCTTCCCAGCCCTGAACCTTGACCCACTTGCCGGCCTCGAGGTCCTTGTAGTGTTCGAAAAAGTGCTGGATCGCCTTCAGGCGCATCTGGTTGATGTCCTCCGGCTTCTTCCAGTGGTCATAGATCGGCAGGATCTTGGTGGTGGGCACGGCCAGCACCTTGGCGTCTCCGCCCGCCTCGTCTTCCATCTTCAGCACGCCGATGGCCCGGCAGGTCACCACCACGCCCGGGGTCAGCGCGAACGGCGTGATCACCAGCACGTCGACCGGGTCCCCGTCGTCGGACAGCGTCTGCGGCACGTAGCCGTAGTTGCAGGGGTAGTGCATCGCGGTCGTCATGAAGCGATCGACAAACAGGGCGCCGCTTTCCTTGTCGACCTCGTACTTGATCGGGTCGGCGTTCATCGGAATCTCGATGATCACGTTGAACTGTTCGGGCGCCTTGGCGCCGGGGGTCACTTTGTCCAGACTCATGGGTCCTGTCTCCGGAATCGCGGGGAAACCCGAATTCTAAGCAGCGGCCTGTCGCGGGCCTGACCACGGCCCGGCCCCACCGTGGCGAACCGCACGGGCCAATTCCATTGCGACTTCGAGGGGCTTCCCTTAGCATGCGCCGGCAACCCGACCGGGATGCCACACGCGTGGTGTCGACAGTGAAGAGTCGCGGTGCAAGCCCTTTCACCGAGGTCCTCTAACGAGGAAGGAGACTCTTTCCATGTCCAGTTCCCTGGCGCTCACCTTTGCGCTGCTTTGCGGTTTCGCGGCCGTCGTCTACGGTTTTGTCCAGCGAAGCTGGATCCTCAAACAGGACGCGGGCAACGCCCGCATGCAGGAGATCGCGGCGGCCATCCAGCAGGGTGCGGCCGCCTACCTCGCGCGGCAATACCGCACCATCGCCCTGGTCGGCGTCATCCTCACCGTGCTGATCGGCATCTTCATCGGACTGCCGACCGCGGTGGCCTTCGTGATCGGCGCGGTGTTGTCGGGAGCCTGCGGCTTCATCGGCATGAACGTGTCAGTCAAGGCCAACGTGCGCACCGCACAGGCGGCCACGCGCGGCATGAAGGAGGCGCTCGATGTGGCCTTCAAGGGCGGCGCCATCACCGGCATGCTGGTGGTCGGCCTCGGGCTGCTGGGCGTGGGCATCGTGTTCTGGTTCCTGACCAGCAACGGCCAGCTCACACCGACCAGCGGCCTGGCACCGGCACTGAAGCCGCTGCTTGGCTTCGCGTTCGGCTCCAGCCTGATCTCGATCTTCGCGAGACTGGGCGGCGGCATCTTCACCAAGGGCGCCGATGTCGGCGCCGATCTGGTGGGCAAGGTCGAGGCCGGCATTCCGGAAGACGACCCGCGCAACCCGGCGGTGATCGCCGACAACGTGGGCGACAACGTCGGTGACTGCGCGGGCATGGCGGCCGATCTGTTCGAGACCTACGCGGTCACGCTGATCGCGACCATGGTGCTGGGCGCGCTGATGGTCACCGCGGCGCCGATGCAGGCAGCACTCTACCCGCTGGCGCTGGGCGGCTTCTCGATCATCGCGTCGATCATCGGCTGCAGCGCTGTCAAGGCCACGCCGGGCATGAAGAACGTGATGCCTGCGCTCTACAAGGGCCTGATCGTCGCGGGCGTGATCTCGCTGGTGGGCTTCTTCTTCATCACCAAGTGGGTGATGCCTGACAACGCGATCTACGAGAGCGGCACCCAATGGCGCCTGTTCGGTGCGGCGGTCATCGGCCTCGTGCTGACGGCCCTGCTGGTGTGGATCACCGAGTACTACACCGGCACCGACTACGCGCCGGTGAAGCACGTGGCGCAGGCCTCGACCACCGGCCACGGCACCAACGTGATCGCCGGCCTGGGCGTGTCGATGCGCTCGACGGCCTGGCCGGTCGTGTTCGTCTGCGGTGCCATCCTGGCGTCCTACCAGCTCGGTGGCCTGTACGGCATCGCGGTGGCGGCCACCTCGATGCTGAGCCTGGCCGGCATCGTGGTCGCGCTCGACGCCTACGGTCCGATCACCGACAACGCTGGTGGCATCGCCGAGATGGCCGAGCTGCCGTCGAGCGTGCGCGACATCACCGACCCGCTGGACGCCGTCGGCAACACGACCAAGGCGGTGACCAAGGCTACGCCATCGGCTCGGCCGGCCTCGCCGCGCTGGTGCTGTTCGCCGACTACACCCACACACTCGAGGCCGCCGGCAAGCTGGTGAGCTTCGACCTCAGCAACCCGTCGGTGATCGTCGGCCTCTTCATCGGTGGCCTGATCCCCTACCTGTTCGGTGCGATGGCGATGGAGGCCGTGGGGCGTGCCGCCGGTTCCGTGGTGGTCGAGGTGCGGCGCCAGTTCCAGGATGGCCAGATCATGGCCGGCAAGCGCAAGCCCGACTACAGCGCAGCGGTCGACATGCTGACGTCGGCGGCGATCAAGGAAATGATCATCCCCAGCCTGCTGCCGGTGGTGGTGCCCATCGTCGTGGGCCTGCTGCTCGGCCCGGCGGCGCTCGGCGGCCTGCTAATGGGCACCATCGTCACGGGCCTGTTCGTCGCGATCTCGATGTGCACCGGCGGTGGCGCCTGGGACAACGCCAAGAAGTACATCGAGGAAGGTCACTTCGGCGGCAAGGGCAGCGACGCCCACAAGGCGGCCGTCACCGGCGATACGGTGGGTGATCCCTACAAGGACACGGCCGGCCCCGCTGTCAACCCGCTGATCAAGATCATCAACATCGTGGCGCTGCTGATCGTGCCGCTGCTGCCGGCTGCCAGCGGTGGTGCGGGGGCGCATGCGCCGGCCGCCCCCGCGGCGGCGGTCGAGAGCACCGCGCCAGTTGCCGCCACGCCGGCGCCCACCGCCGACGGCGCCAGCATCAAGGTCGAGAACGGCGTGGTGAAGTTCTACTTCGCCAGCGCCTCATCGTCTGGCGGGTGGCGCGGCCGAGGCACTGGCCGACGTGGTAAAGGGCGTCGCGGCGGGCAAGAAGGCCGTGATCAGCGGCTACCACGACGCCACCGGGGACCCGGACAAGAACGTCGAGCTCGCCAAGCAGCGTGCCCTCGCGGTGCGCGATGCCCTGAAGGCGGCAGGCGTGGCCGAGGACAAGATCGAGCTGAAGAAGCCCGAACAGCTCAATGCCGGCGACGCGGCCGAGGCCCGGCGCGTCGAGGTGAAGCTCGAGTAACCCGCCCGCGGGATCAACGAGGGCCCGCCTCGGCGGGCCCTTTTTTTGGGAACAACGCGGAATGGTCCGGACGGGCAACGCCGGGCGTGGGAGAGAGGCAGCCGCCATCAACTCCAGGGTGGTTTCGGCGAAAACTTCTCGGTCAGGTACTCCAGCAGCACCCTCACCTTCGCCGGCAAGTGCCTGCGGTGAGGATAGACCGCGTAGATCAACTGCTTTTCGATGTGGTAATTCGTCAGCAGCGGCTCCAGGCGTCCCGCCGCAATATCCTTGGCCACCATGAACGCGGACAGTCGGACGATACCTCCGCCCAGCCGTGCGTATTCATGCAGCACATCGACGTTGTCGGTCACGAAATGCCCCTGGACATTGACCAGCTCCGGTCCCGTGGCGCCGCTGAAATGCCACTGATTGAAAACATCGCTGGTGGACAGGCGAAGGCAATCGTGATCCAACAGATCCGATGGCCGGGTCGGTCGTCCTCTGGCGTTCAGATACTGGGGGCTGGCACAAACCAGACGCTGGCTCTCACCCAGCTTGCGGCCGACAAGGCTCGTATCCCGTAACTCGCCCAGTCGGATCGCCAGATCCACGCCCTCGTCGATCAGGTCCACCGCCTGCCCGGTGATCTGGAGTTCCAGCGTCAAACGCGGATAGCGCCCCTGAAACTCAGCCATGAACTCCAGCAGCTGGTGCTTGGCGAAGCCCTGAGTGCTGTTGATGCGCAGGGTTCCGGTCGGCTCACGCACGAAGCTGGTCAGCGAATCTTCGGCGCTCTCTATGTCGGTCAGGATCTCCAGGCATCGCTTGAAATAGCGCTCACCTCCCTCGGTCAGGCTGAGGCTGCGCGTGGTGCGGTTGATCAGACGCACGCCCAGCCTGGATTCCAAACGCGATAGCAGCTTGCTGATCGCCGATGGCGACAGATTCAGCTGGCGTCCCGCAGCGGAAAAGCTGCCGCGCTTGACCGACTCCACGAATACCTGCATTTCGGTCCACTTGTCCAAATCACCTCCTGATTTGTGAACCCTATTCACAGAACATTTTCCACTTGTGATGATTATCACCAGGCGGCCGGGAAGATAGCCTTGCGAATCGTCGATTTCAGCGACCAGTCACCTGACCACCGCAATCGCCACGGGAGTTTCCATGCTCGAGCTGTACACGCACCCGATGTCACCCTGTGCCCAGAAAGTTCGCATCGTCCTGGCCGAAAAGAAGCTGGAGTGGATCAAGCACCATGTCGATCTTTCGCAGAAGGAAAACCTGCGACCGGAGTACCTGAAACTCAATCCATTGGGCGTCGTGCCCACCCTGGTCCACGACGGTCGCCCGGTGATTGAATCGAGCGTGATCTGCGAGTATCTGGACGACGCGTATCCCGTTATCCGCCTCAAACCCAGCTCGGCTTACGCGCTGGCGAACATGCGCCTGTGGATGAAGCATGTGGACAACAAGCTGCACCCGTCCTGCGGCGCCTTGCAGTGGCCGCTGGTGATGCGGCCGGCATTGATGGAGAAAGGCGAGGAGGAGCGTGAGGCACTGCTGGCGCGGATCCCCGAAAAGCCACGCCGCGAACGGCAGAGACGCCTGGTCAAGTTCGGACTCGAGGCTCCGGATGTCGTCGACGCCGTCCATGTCTACCGCCGGACGATCCTCGATATGGAAGCGGCGCTCGCCCAGCACCACTGGATGGTTGGTGACGTCTTCAGCCTCGCCGACGTGTGCCTGGCGCCCTACTTCCAGACCGTCCTGCAGTTCGGCTGGACCGCGATGTACGACGATTGCCCGCGCGTGGCCGATTGGTTTTCGCGCTGCCGCGAGCGCGAATCCTATGAAGGTTCCGTGACGCGCGATTTCGCACCCGAAGTCCAGGTCGACCTGCTGACCAAGGGGGAATCGGCCTGGCGGACGATCCGCACGCACCTGGCCTCGTTCGACGGCTCGGGCGCGATTGCGTGAAGTCCTACGATTTCGACCTGTTCGTCATCGGGGCCGGCTCTGGTGGCGTGCGGACGGCGCGCATGGCGAGCGAACGGGGGCTGCGCGTCGCAATTGCCGAGGTGTCGCGTCTGGGGGGACCTGCGTGAACGTCGGCTGCATCCCGAAGAAGCTCTTCGTCTATGCCGCACAGTTCACCGAGGCGTTCCAGCAGGCACGCGGCTACGGGTGGCGCGTGCCAGAAGCCGCGTTCAATTGGTCGACCTTGCGCGACAACAAGGATGCCGAGATCGAACGTCTGAACGGTGTCTACCGCGCGCTGCTGGTCGATTCCGGTTGCCAGTTGATCGAGGGGCACGCGACGATCAAGGGAGCACACACGGTCGACGTGGGTGGGCGCAGTTGGAGCACCGAACGAATGGTGATTGCCACCGGAGGCTGGCCGTTCGTGCCGAACGTGCCGGGACGCGAACACGCGATCACCTCCAATGACTTTTTTTCGCTCGAACATTTCCCGAAGCGGGCGGTCATCGTCGGGGGAGGCTATATTGCCCTTGAACTCGCCAGTATCGCCGCCGGTCTCGGCGCACAGACTCGACTCGTGTATCGCGGCGCGTTGTTCCTGCGCGGCTTTGACGAGGACATACGCCGGGTCGCAGCCGAGGAGATGATGAGGCGGGGCGTCTTCTTGAACTTCGGCTGCGAAATCAGCGCCATCGAAAAGCAGGCGGACGGAAGTTTGCTAGTGACGTTCAGCGATGGCCGTCGCGAATCGACGGATTGCGTCCTCTACGCGACAGGGCGACTCCCCAATGTTGCAGGGCTCGGTCTGGAAAACACGCGCATCCGGCAGCAGGCCCATGGCGCCATCGTCGTCAACGAACACCTGCAGACTGACGAGCCCTCGATCTATGCGATCGGCGACGCGGTCGGACGCACGCAATTGACGCCCGTTGCCCTGGCCGAAGGAATGCAATTGGTCCGACATCTCCTAGGCGACGAAGGTCCGCAGGTGGACTATGAAATGGTCCCGAGCGCCGTGTTCAGCCTACCGGCCATTGCGACCGTCGGACTGACCGAAGCGCAGGCGCGGCTCCGTTATGAAGACGTGGTGGTCTACACGTCCAGTTTTCGCGCCCTCAAGCAGACCCTCGCCGGAGGCAACGAGCGAACTTTCGCGAAGCTTCTGGTGGACCATGCCAGCGACCGTGTCGTCGGTGTCCACATGGTGGGAGCCGACGCTGCCGAAATCATTCAGGGCATGGCCATCGCCTTGCGAGCCGGGGCGACCAAGCGGGTGTTCGATACGACACTCGGCGTTCATCCGACCTCGGCGGAAGAGTTCGTCACCCTGCGCAAACCGAGCCATGAACCCTTCATCACGACAGGCCCCTAAGGCGATGACCCCTTCTGCACCAACCTCGGATCAGTTCCTCGACGATTGTTCTGCACGACTCTGGGCGGCCGAGGTCGCCTGTACGCCGACGGCGCTGTTGAGCTCGTCCCACCCCGAACTCGACGTGAGCGACGCGTACGCGATACAGGCCGCGACGTTGCGCCGCCGCGGCATGCCGGCCGTCGGCTTCAAGCTCGGCTACACGAGTGCGGCGATGCGCGCCCAGATGAACATCGACCAGCCGAACTTCGGCGTGCTGACCGAAGCACACCGCCTCGGCGTCGACGGCCACACGATCGACCGCGGGCGCCTGATCCATCCGCGCGTCGAGCCCGAGATCGCCCTGAGGCTGGGGCGTGAACTCGCCGGCGCGGGGCATGACCGGGCGAGCGTCTCCCGGCACCTCGATGCGGTGATGCCGGCGCTGGAGGTGGTGGACACACGCTATCCGGATTACCGCTTCACGCTCGTCGACAACATCGCCGACAACAGCTCCAGCGCCGGTTTCGTGACGGGCCCGGCCCTCCCCTGGCAGGAGGGCTTCGACCTCGGCGCCGTCGAGGTCGAGCTGCGGATCGATGGGCAGACGGTGGATCGCGGCCGCGGTGCCGACGCGATGGGCGACCCGTTGCTCGCGCTGGCCTGGCTGGCTGGATTCCTGGCCGAGCGCGGGCTGGCCGTGCCGGCCGGCGCGGTGGTGCTGACCGGCGGGCTCA
>NZ_AZND01000018.1:0-35323 GCF_000576205.1 Methylibium sp. T29
CGCCGGCGCCGACCGGCACCGCGTCCTGCATCGCCTGCGCCCGCAGCCGGACCAGCGGCACCGCGTCCGCCAAGCTCAGCACGCCGGCCGCCACCAGGGCGCTGTACTCGCCCAGCGAGTGCCCAGCCACGATCGACGGCGACCGGCCGGTCTCGGCCAGCCAGGCGCGGTAGCAGGCGATGCTGGCTGCGAGCATCACCGGCTGGGTGTTCGAGGTGAGATCCAGTGCCTCCTTCGGACCCGACCGGATCAGCGCGACCAGATCCTCGCCGAGCGCCTGCGAGGCTTCGGCCAGGGTCTCGCCCACGACCGGGTGATCGCCCCAGGCGTCGAGCATGCCGACGGTCTGGGAGCCCTGGCCGGGAAAGACAAATGCGAATGCTGACATCGAGAACTTCCCAATCTTCTTATGGCTTCTGGCCGGGCGGGCCCGGCGCCGATCACAGGTCGAGCAGCACCGCGCCCCAGGTGAAGCCGCCGCCCACGCCTTCGAGCATCACCGTGTCGCCCGGCTTGACCCGGCCGCTGCGCACCGCGTGGTCCAGCGCCAGCGGCACCGAGGCGGCCGACGTATTGCCGTGCTCGTCGACGGTCACGACCAGCTTCTCCAGCGGCAGCTTCAGCTTCTTGGCCGTGCCCTGCATGATGCGGATGTTGGCCTGGTGCGGAATCAGCCAGTCGACGTCCGCCTCCTGGCGGCCGGCCTTGGCCAGCACCGCGCGCGCCGCCTCGTCGAGCACCCGGACGGCGAGCTTGAACACCGCCTGTCCGTCCATCTTGAGCAGCGGATCGCCGGTGACGTGGCCGCCAGCTACCGTGCCCGGCACGCACAGGATGCCCACATGGCTGCCGTCGGCATGCAGCTCGGTCGCCAGGATGCCCGGCGTGTCGCTGGCCTCCAGCACCACGCACCGGCACCGTCGCCGAACAGCACGCAGGTGGTGCGATCCTTGAAATCGAGGATGCGGGAGAACACCTCGGCACCGATCACGAGCGCCCTGCTGGCGGCGCCCGTGCGGATCATGGCATCGGCCACCGACAGCGCATAGACGAAGCCGGAACACACCGCCTGCAGGTCGAAGGCCGGGCAGCCGGCGATACCGAGCTTGTGCTGCACGATGCAGGCCGTCGAGGGGAAGACCATGTCGGGCGTGGAGGTCGCCACGATGATCAGGTCGATCTCGGCCGCCTGCCGCCCTGCTGCCTCGAGTGCATGGCGAGCGGCTTCGACGGCCAGGTCGCTGCAGGCGACGTCGGGCGCCGCGAAGTGGCGTGCGCGGATACCGGTGCGCTCGACGATCCATTCATCGGAGGTCTCGACGCCGCTCTGAGCCAGTTCGGCGGCGAGCTGGGCGTTGGTCAGGCGACGCGGCGGCAGGTAGCTGCCGGTGCCGGTGATGCGCGCGTAGCGAGGAAGGGAAGAGGCAGAGGGGGTCATGCGGCTTCGGGCACCTGACCGTCCGGCGCGCCCACATCGGCCGGCAGGGCCTGCAGCGTCGCGCTGATGCGGTCGTGGACCCGATCGAGCAGTCGGTTTCGCGCGGCATCATAAGCCCGGTTGAGCGCCTGCTCGAAAGCAAAGGCATCGGCCGAACCGTGGCTCTTGAACACCAGGCCGCGCAGGCCGAGCAGCGCCGCACCGTTGTAGCGGCGGTGGTCGACCCGGTTCTTGAAGTGCCTGAGCACGGGCAACGCCACCAGCGCTGCCAGCTTGCTGTACCAGCTGCGGGTGAACTCCTGGCGAATGAAGCTCGACAGCATCGAGGCCAGGCCTTCGGCCGTCTTCAGCGCCACATTGCCGACGAAACCGTCGCACACGACGATGTCGGTGCGGCCGGTGAAGATGTCGTTGCCCTCAACGTTGCCGACGAAGTTGAGCTGGCCGCCGGCGGCTGCGGCGCGCAGCAATTCGCCGGCGCGCTTGATGGTCTCGCTGCCCTTGATCGCCTCTTCGCCGATGTTCAGCAGGCCGACGCTTGGGTTCGCCTTGCCCTCGACGGCGGCCACCAGCGCGCTGCCCATCACCGCGAACTGCAGCAGGTGTTCGGCCGTGCAGTCGACGTTGGCGCCGAGATCGAGCACGGTGGTGTGACCATCGAGCTGGTTCGGCATCACGGTAGCGATCGCCGGGCGATCGATGCCGTCGAGTGTCTTGAGCACATAGCGCGCCACGGCCATCAGCGCCCCCGTGTTGCCCGCAGAGACACAGGCCTGCGCCGCCGCCACGCCATCGACCGGCTTGACCTGGCTGATCGCGACGCGCAGCGACGAGTCGCGCTTGCGCCGGAGGGCCACCTCGACGGGGTCGTCCATCGCGACCACCTCGCTCGCCGACACCAGCGTGCAGCGCTCCCAGCCGTCCGCCGGCGCCAGCGCCTCGGGGCGTCCGACGAGCAACAGCTCGGCGCCGGGATGGGCCGCCAGGAAGGCCCGACAGGCCGGTAGCGTGACCGAAGGACCATGGTCGCCGCCCATGCAGTCGACGGCCAGGCGCACCGTGGCAGACCGGGCCTCGGCAGCGGAAGCGAGCGGGTCGTTCATGGTGTCGACGGAGCGGAGGCGGGCCTTGGCCGGGTCACAGGCGACACGCTAAGCCTTGCGCGGAGCGGTGGCAAGTGACGCGCGAAGCAGCGCTTGCACGTTGCCGCCGAACCAACGACAACGCCCGGCCGCCTTCAATCAGGCATGCCGGGCGCGTTGCGAAGCAGGATGACGCTGCCCGGCCGCACGAGGCGCCGGGCCGCACCGATTCAGGCATCCGCCTTGGTCTTCAGCACCTTGCGGCCGCGGTAGAAACCGGTCGCGCTGATGTGGTGGCGCAGATGGGTTTCACCGGTGGTCGGCTCGATCGCCAGGCCCGGGGTGTTCAGGGCGTTGTGCGAGCGGTGCATGCCGCGCTTCGATGGGGACTTCTTGTTCTGTTGAACGGCCATGAGGGGCTCCTGGGTCTTGCGTGCCCGGCGACCAGACGCCGGGCGCTGCCGTGGCACCCCCGGATCGACCGGAGCACCTTGGCGGATGGTCCATGCCGGAGCGCCATGCGCCGGCAGCTTTCATGCCGGGCAAACCCGGCAGAAATATAAAACAGCCCGCGAGTATACCCGGAACGTCGGCCGGGTCAGTGGCCGGCCTTGGGCGTCTTGAGTGCCTGGAGCACGGCGAACGGGTTCTCCTTCGCGGGCGCCACGGGCTCGGCGGCCAAGACATCGCCGGGAACGACCAGCGGCTCGGGACAACGATCGTGCCGCGGCACCACCGGCAATGACAGCAGGAACTCGTCCTCGACGAGTTCGCGCAGGTCCAGCGCCCGGGTCAGTTCGAGCACATCGTCCTCGCTGTCGGCGTCGAGGGCGGCAGCGGCATCCTCGGTCGCCACGAACTGGAACCACCGATCGCAGTCCAGCGCGACCTCGACCGGCGCCAGACAACGCTGGCACTGCAGTCGGACTGACGTGCGGGCCTGCAAGTGCATCCAGACCTCCGGGCTGCCACCCGTGCGCCGACGCTGCTCGCCCCGGGCGGCCCAGACGACCTCGTCGCCGGCGGCCGGCGGCGCCTCGGCATGAGCGCTGGCCGCCAAACGCTCCAGCGTCGTCAGCGACCACGTACCCGACAAGCTGGCCGCGTCCGCCGCCAGGCCGGCGACGTTCAGGCGCAAGGGATTCTGTTCGCTCGGTTTCATCGCGCCCGGAGTTTATGCGCCGCACCGACAATGGCGCCCATGACCCCCACGCCGCCGCCTCGCCTGATCCTCGGCTCCACCTCACGCTACCGGCGCGAGCTGTTGATGCGCCTGCGCGTGCCCTTCGAGGTGGACAGTCCGCGCGTCGACGAGACGCCCCTCGCCGGCGAAGCCCCTGCCGCGCTGGCCGAGCGCCTGGCGCTCGCCAAGGCACGCGAGGTGGCGGCGCGCCATGCCGACGCGGTCGTGATCGGCTCCGATCAGGTGGCTGACCTGGACGGCACGCCGATCGGCAAGCCCGGCGGGCACCAGCGCGCAGTCGAGCAACTGCGTTCGATGAGTGGCCGCACCGTGGTCTTCCAGACGGCGCTGGCGGTGGTGCGACCGGCCACCGGCTTCGAGCGACTGCTGCGCGTGCCGGTAGCAGTGCGTTTCAGGACGCTGGGCGACGCGGAGATCGAGGCTTACCTGCGCGCGGAACAGCCCTACGACTGCGCTGGCAGCGCCAAGTCCGAAGGCCTGGGGATCGCGTTGCTCGACGCGATCGAATCCGACGACCCGACCGCCCTGATCGGCCTGCCGCTGATCGCCACCGTCAAGCTGCTGCGCGAGGCCGGGCTCGACGTGCTGTCGCGGAGCCAGGGATGAAGGGCCGACTGATCCTGGTGCCGAACACCCTGGACTTCGGCACACTGACCGGCAGCCTGCCCCCGCCCGATCTCCACGAGGTGCTGCCGCAGGGCGTGATCGACGCCGCAGCCCGGTTGCAGTACTGGGTGTGCGAGAACGCCAAGTCGACCCGCGCCTTCCTGAAGCGCGTGGACGGCATCACGCCGCTGGCGCAGCCGCTGCAAACCCTGGAGATCCGTGAACTGCCGCGATCGCCGAAAGGCCGCCACGCGGCCGAGCCGGCCGATCTGCGGGCACTGCTGGCCCCCGCGCTCGATGGCCACGACATCGGGCTGATCAGCGAAGCCGGCCTGCCCGCCGTTGCCGACCCTGGCGCCGCTCTGGTAGCGGCCGCGCATGCGGCCGACGTGAGCGTGCAGCCCTTGCCTGGCCCGACCTCGCTGCTGCTGGCGCTGGCCGCCAGCGGCCTGAACGGCCAGAGCTTCGCCTTCGTCGGCTACGTGCCGCAGGAAGCCGGCGCGCAGGCCCAGCGGCTGAAGGAGTTGGAGGCGCTGTCACGCCGTCTCGGCCAGACGCAGCTGATGATCGAGACCCCCTACCGCAATGGCGCCCTGCTCCGGGCGCTGCTCAGTGCGCTTGCGCCGGACACCTGGTTGAGCGTCAGTTGCGGCCTGACCCTACCGGGCGGCTGGACCCGCAGTGCACGGGTGGCGCAGTGGCGCCAGCGCCCGATGGAACTGCCGGCCGACGTGCCGGCGGTGTTCGCCTTGCTGGCAGGCTGATCGCCGCCTTATTTGCCGCCTAGCAAGGACGCCACGCGCTTCTTGGCCTTGATGTAGCGCGACAGCCCGCTGCTGGGCGTCGACGCCTGGGCGGCCGACTTCTCCCACACGGGCTCGATGCCGGCCTGGGCCTCGTAGGCTGGCTGAAGAACGGATCGGAGGGCGCTGCCGGCGGGGTGGGGCGCCGCGCCGGCGCAGGCCGATCGCCAGCAGCGGCAGCGCTGATCCGGCGCCCGTCGTCCTCGCGGCGCATGCCGTCGCGCTCGCCGTCGTCACGCCGCGGCGCACGGCGAGGACGGTCGTCCTCGAGTTCGAGCGCCTCGATATCGAGCTTCTTCTTGATCAGCTTCTCGATGTCGGACACCAGCCGGGCATCGTCGCGCGACACCAGCGTGATCGCCAGGCCCGAGGCCCCGGCGCGGCCGGTGCGGCCGATGCGGTGCACGTAATCCTCGGCGTTGAAGGGCACGTCGAAATTGAACACCGCCGGCAGGTCGGCGATGTCGAGGCCGCGTGCGGCCACATCGGTGGCCACCAGCAAGTCCACCTCGCCGGCCTTGAACGCGGCCAGGGCCTTCAGGCGCTCGTCCTGGGACTTGTCGCCGTGCAGGGCCTGGGTGCGCAGGCCGTCGCGCTCGAAGGCGCGCGCCAGGCGCGCCGCGCCCAGCTTGGAATTGACGAAGACGATGCTCTGCGTGATGGCCCGCGTGCGCAGCAGTTGCTTCACGGCGTTGCGCTTGTCGTCGTCCTCGACACGGTAGAAGCGCTGCTCGACCGTCGACGCCGTGGCATTGGGCCGCGCCGTCTCGACCAGGATCGGGTCCTGCAGGTAGCTGTTGGCCAGCTTCTTGATCTCGGGCGAGAAAGTGGCCGAGAACAGCAGCGTCTGCCGGCTCTTGGGCAGGTAGCTCAGGATGCGCTGCAGATCGGGCAGGAAGCCGATGTCGAGCATGCGGTCGGCCTCATCGAGCACCACGTACTCCACCTGGCTGAGCGAGCAGTTCTTGGCCTCGATGTGGTCGAGCAGCCGCCCCGGCGTCGCGATCAGTACCTCGACGCCGCGCTTCAATTCGGCCGTCTGCGGCTTCATGTCGATGCCGCCGAACACGACCGTGGCGCGCAGCTGGGTGTGCTTGGAGTAGGTCTTGACGTTGTTGGCAACCTGGTCCGCCAGCTCACGCGTCGGGGCCAGCACCAGGGCCCGCACCGGGTGGCGGGCCGGCGACGTGCTGCTGCTCTCGTGCTTGAGCATCTTCTGCAGCAGGGGCAGCGAGAAGGCCGCCGTCTTGCCGGTGCCGGTCTGCGCGGCGCCCATGACGTCGCGGCCGGCCAGCACGAGTGGAATCGCCTTGGCCTGGATCGGAGTCATCAGCAGGTAACCGGATTCGGCCACCGCGCGGAGCAGCTTCGGATCGAGCGCGAGGGTGTCGAAACGGGCGGGCGGCGCCTCGGCCGGCAGGGCCGGTGACGCCATCGTGAGATCGTCTTGCATTGACCGCCATTATCGGCCAGCCGGGTTTCAGCGTCTCAGAACCAGCCAGCGGGGGGCCTTGAAGCGCACGATCATCCCGTACAGCAGGGTGTACGACAGTCCGAACAACAGGATGAAGATGCCCAGGACTCGAGAGTTGTCCCAGAACAGCACGCTGGGCGCCACCGCCAGCATGCACAGCAGCCACAGGTAGGGCGCGGTCATGGAATTGCGCCGCGTCAGCGCGGCCGCGTCGCGGCTGCCGACGGCCCAGCGCAGCAGGCGCCGATAAATCAGGCTGTGCAGGTGGACGCCGTCGGGAATGCCCACGCCGCGCCCGCGGACCACCCGGCGCCGGTACATCGAGAACAGGGTCTCGAACACCGGGTAGATGGCCATCAGCAGCGGGAACAGCGGCGACACCTCGGGGTTGCGGTGCAGCAGCAGGATGCTGAGTTCGGACAGGTAGAAGCCCAGGAAATAGGCGCCGCCGTCGCCCAGGAAGATCAGTCCGGCCGGGAAGTTCCAGACGAAGAAGCCCAGCACGGCCCCGGCGCCGGCCAGCGCCAGCAGCGCGATGGTGCTGTCGCCCACCTGGTTGGCCACATAGGTGATGGCCAGCATCATCATCATCACGCACATCGATGCCAGCCCGTTGAAGCCGTCGATGATGTTGATGGCATTGGCAATGCCCGTCACCGTGAAGATCGCGAGAAAGGCCGCACCGATCGTGAACGACGCGACCCAGTCCAGCCCCCACAGGTCGGTGCGCGTGATGGTCCCGCCGAGCAACAACACCCCCAGCAGCGCAGCGGCCGCCGTCGCCAGCAGGCGCCAGGTGGCCGAGACACGCTTGGTCACGTCTTCGGCCAGGCCTGCGGCAAAGGCCGGCAGGCCGCACAGCAGCAACCAGACGGCATAGTGCGCAGGCTCGCCGCCGCGCATCCACCACAGCAGCGTGGCCGTGAACAGCAGCCCGCCGACGATGCCGATCCCACCCACCCGCGGCACGGAGCGTGCATGGAATTTCTGCGGGCCGCCCTGGTCCGGATCGGCGGAGAACCGGGCATGAGTGCGGTTCGAGCGGACCACCAGCAAGGTCAGGATGGCCGACGCGGCGAACGCGCAGAGAAACAGAAGCATCGGGGCAGTTTACCGAGCGCGCACATCCGGACCCCTCGAGGCGCGCCGCTATAGTGGGACTGCGCTTGCCCCTCACTTTTGCCACCATGCATCACATCACGCCTGTCGTCCTCGCCGGCGGCTCCGGCACGCGGCTCTGGCCACTCAGCCGCGCGCTCTACCCTAAGCAGTTCCTGGCCCTGTCCGGTACGTCGACCCTGTTCCAGCAGGCCTGCCTGAGGTTGGCCGCCCTGGCCGACCCGCACACGACCATCGCCGCGCCGCTGGTGGTCGGCAACGAGGAACACCGGTTCATGCTGCTGGAGCAGTTGCGCGAGATCGGCACGAGACAATCAACCGTGCTGCTCGAGCCCATCGGTCGCAACACGGCGCCCGCCCTTACCCTGGCCGCGCTCGCCAGCCGCGCCGCCCACGGCGACGACAGCATCCTCGTCGTCACGCCGGCGGACCAGACCGTGACCGACGGCCCGGCCTTCACACGCGCCCTGCGGCAGGCGGTGGCCGCCGCGGCCGACGGCAGCCTCGTCACGCTCGGCATCGTGCCCGACCGCCCGGAAACCGGCTTCGGCTACATCCACAGCGAAGACACCGGAGCGGTGCGGCGCGTCAAGGCCTTCGTCGAGAAGCCCGATCGGGCCACCGCCGAGCGCTACCTCGCCGACGGCGGCTATGCCTGGAACAGCGGCATGTTCGTGCTGCGTGCTTCGGTGTGGCTGGCCGCGCTGGCGCATTTCCGGCCGGACATTGCCCAGGCCACCGAAGCCGCTTGGGCCGGCCGCAGCACCGACGCGAGCTTCGTGCGGCCCGACAAGGCCGCCTTCGCGGCCATCCCCGGTGAATCGATCGACTACGCGGTGATGGAGCCCTGCCCGGCCGACGCGGCCAGCGGCTTCAGTGTGAAGATGGTGCCGCTGGACGCCGGCTGGAGCGACCTCGGGGCCTGGGACGCGGTGTGGCAGGTCAGCGAGCGCGATGCCCAGGGCAATGCCTCGCACGGCGACGCGCTGATCGAGGACAGCCGCAACACGCTGGTCCACGCGACCAGCCGGCTGGTCGGCGCCATCGGCCTCGACGACGTGATCATCGTGGAAACGCCGGACGCGGTGCTCGTGACCGATCGCTCGCGCAGCCAGCAGGTCAAGCAGATCGTCGCCAGCCTCCAGCGCGAGGGCCGCAACGAGGGCACGCTGCATCGGCGCGTCCACCGGCCCTGGGCTGGTACGACAGCGTGGACGCAGGCGCCCGGTTTCAGGTGAAGCGCATCCTGGTCAAGCCCGGCGCCACGCTGAGCCTGCAGATGCACCACCACCGCGCCGAACACTGGATCGTCGTCTCGGGGACGGCGGAAGTGACCTGTGGCGAGAGCAAGAGACTGCTGACCGAGAACCAAAGCACCTACATTCCGCTCGGGGAAGTGCACCGGCTGGCGAATCCGGGCTCGATCCCCCTCGAGATCATCGAGGTGCAGTCCGGCAGCTATCTCGGTGAGGACGACATCGTGCGCTTCTCTGACACCTACGGCAGAGCGGACGGAGTCGGCACGGACCGCAAATGATCCTCGTGACCGGCGGTGCCGGTTTCATCGGCAGCAACTTCGTTCTCGACTGGATCGCATCGACCGACGAGCCGGTCGTCAACCTCGACGTCCTCTCCTACTCCGGCAACCTGCGCAATCTCGCCTCGTTGCAAGGGAATGCCCGGCATGTCTTCGTGCGCGGCGACATCCGCGATCGGCCGTTGCTCGACCGGCTGCTGGCCGACCACCAGCCCGGGCGATCGTTCATCTGGCCGCAGAAAGCCATGTCGATCGGTCTATCCACGGGCCCGGGGCCTTCTTGCACACCAATGTCGAAGGCTCGTTCGTGCTGCTCGAAGCCGCGCGCGCGTACTGGTCCGGATTGGCCGCCGGCAGGCGGGAATCGTTCCGCTTCCTCCACGTCAGCACCGACGAGGTGTTCGGCTCGCTCGAGCCCGGGGCACCGGCCTTCACCGAAACACACGCCTACGATCCGAGCAGCCCCTACGCGGCCAGCAAGGCCGCCAGCGACCACCTCGCCCGAGCCTGGCATTGCACCTACGATCTGCCGGTGGTGACGTCGAACTGTTCGAACAACTACGGGCCCTACCATTTCCCCGAGAAACTGATCCCGCTGACGATCGTCAATGCGCTCGCCGGCCAGACACTGCCGGTCTACGGCGATGGCCTGCAGATCCGCGATTGGCTGCACGTCGGCGACCACTGCCGGGCGCTCCGTACCGTGCTCGAACGAGGCCGTGTCGGCGAGACCTACAACATCGGCGGAGGGAGCGAGTTCGCCAACATCGACACCGTGCGGCGCGTGTGCGCGCTGCTCGACGAACTGCAGCCCGATCCCGCCGGCCCGTACGAACGCCTGATCCGCCTGGTCGCCGACCGTCCCGGTCATGACCGGCGCTACGCGATCGACACCCGCAAGATCGAACGGGAGCTGGGCTGGCGGCCGACCGAAACCTTCGAGACGGGGCTCCGCAAGACGGTCCAGTGGTACCTCGCTCATGCCGGCTGGGTGCGCGAGGTGCAAAGCGGCAGCTACCGCGACTGGGTGGCACAGAACTACGCCACGCGAACCCCAGGCCCCGCATGAGGATCCTGCTGCTCGGCAAGAACGGCCAGGTGGGCTGGGAGCTCCAGCGCGCGCTCGCCCCCCTCGGCGAACTGCTCGCGCTGGCGCGCGACAGCGCGCCACTCGCGGCCGATCTCGGCTGCCCCGAGGCCTTGGTGGCGACGGTGCGCCACGTGCGCCCGGACATCATCGTGAATGCAGCGGCCTACACCGCCGTCGACCGGGCCGAGCGCGAGCCGGCGCTCGCGCGAGCCGTCAACGCCATCGCGCCCGCGGTGCTGGCCCGCGAGGCAACGATGCTGAATGCAACCCTGGTGCACTTCAGCACCGACCACGTGTTCGACGGCTCGGGCAGTGCGCCGCGTGACGAGAACGCCTTGCCCGCGCCGCTCAACGTCTACGGCGCCACCAAGCTCGAGGGGGAGCAGGCCATCCGCGCCAGCGGCTGCCGCCACCTGATCCTGCGCACCAGCTGGATTCATGCAGCACGCGGCAGCAACTTTGCGAAGACCGTGCTGTGCCTGGGCGCCGAACGCGAGTGGCTCGAGGTCGTCGACGACCAGATCGGCGCCCCCACCGGCGCCGACCTGCTGGCCGACGTCACCGCGCACGCGCTGCGGGCGCTTCGACAGCAAGCCTCGCTCGCCGGCACCTACCACGTGGCCGCCAGCGGCGAGACCAGCCGGCATGGCTACGCCCGCTTCCTCATCGAGCGGGCGCGCATGCACGGGCACCCGCTGAAACTGACAGCAGAGGCTCTCCGCGCGGTCCCCGACAGCGCCTGTCCGGCGCCGGCTCGACGGCCGCTCAATTCGCGCCTCGACACCGGCAGGCTGCAAGCCTGTTTCGGCCTCCATCTTCCGCCCTGGCAGGACGGCGTCGACCGCCTGCTGATCGAACTGCTGGGGCGCTGACGGCCGCTGGCCGACCGCGGAACATCCATGCATCGAAAAGGCATCCTCCTCGCCGGCGGAACCGGCACCCGGCTGCACCCGGCGACGCTGGCCCTCAGCAAGCAGCTGCTGCCGGTGTACGACAAGCCGATGGTGTACTACCCCCTCACCACGCTGATGCTGGCCGGCATCCGCGACATCCTCGTCATCAGCACACCGCAGGATCTCTCCCGCTTCGAAGCGCTGCTCGGCGACGGTGCGCGCTGGGGCCTGAGCCTCCGCTACGGCGTGCAGCCCAGTCCGGACGGATTGGCGCAGGCCTTCACGCTCGGGCGCGACTTCATCGCGGGCGCGCCGAGTGCGCTGGTGCTCGGTGACAACATCTTCCATGGCCATGACCTCCAGCGCCTGCTGGTCCGCGCTGCAGCGCGGCCGGCCGGGGCCACCGTCTTCGCCTGTCACGTGCAGGACCCGGAGCGCTACGGCGTGGTGGAGTTCGACGCGCAGCGCCGTGCCATCCGCATCGAGGAGAAGCCGCAAGCGCCGAAGAGCGGCTACGCCGTGACCGGCCTGTACTTCTACGACGAGCAGGTCTGCGACATCGTCGCCGGGCTGCGGCCGAGCGCGCGCGGCGAGCTGGAGATCACCGACGTCAACACGCACTACCTGCGTGCGGGCCGGCTCGAGGTGGAGATCCTGGGACGCGGGTATGCCTGGCTGGACACCGGCACCCCCGACAGCCTGCTCGATGCCGGCCAGTTCATCGCCACGCTCGAGAAGCGCCAGGGCCTGAAGGTGGCCTGCCCCGAGGAAGTGGCCTTCCGCGCCGGCTGGATCGATGCCGGGCAACTCGAGGCGCTGGCGTCCCCGATGCTGAAGAACGGCTACGGCCAATATCTGCTGCGTGTGCTGCGGGAAAAGGTCTACTGATGAAGGCGATCCCGACAGCCCTACCCGAAGTGTTGCTGTTCGAGCCGGAGGTGTTCCGTGACGCACGGGGGTTCGTCACGGAGGTCTTCCACCAGCAGGCCTTCGAAACAGCGCTAGGCCAGGCCGTGAACTTCGTGCTGGACGTTCACTCCCGCTCGCAGCGCGGCGTGTTGCGCGGGCTGCACTACCAACTGCCGCCCTGTGCACAGGGCAAGCTGCTGCGGGTGATCGCCGGCCGGGTGTTCGACGTCGTCGTCGATGTGCGCCGCAGCAGTCCGAACTTCCGGCGCTGGCTCGGCGTCGAGCTGACCGCCGAAAGGCCGCAGCTGCTGTGGATTCCGCCGGGATTCGCGCACGGCTTCCTTGCGCTCAGCGAAACGGCCGAGGTCTCGTACCGGACGACGAGCTACTACGCCCCCGGGGCCGAGGGCGCGGTGCGCTGGGACGATCCCGAGATCGGCATCGAATGGCCGCCGATGGACAGTCCCCCTACACTTTCGGCCCGTGACGCTCAGGCTCCCGGGCTCGCAGAGGCGCCGGTCTTCGACTGACGCCAACCCTCCACGACCGCAGGTCCATGAACAAGAACACGCGCATCTTCGTTGCCGGCCACCGCGGCATGGTGGGGTCGGCGATCGTGCGCCGGTTGCAGGCGGCGGGCTACACCAGCGTCCTCACGGCCTCGCGCGAGCAGCTGGACCTGCTGGACCAGCGCGCCGTCCACGCGTTCCTGGCGGAACATCGGCCCGAGTACTGCGTGGTGGCCGCGGCCAAGGTCGGTGGCATCGCCGCCAACGACCGGTACCGCGCCGACTTCCTGTACGAGAACCTCCTGATCGAGGCCAACCTCATCCACGGTGCCCACCTGGCCGGCGTGCAGCAGCTGCTGTTCCTCGGCTCGAGCTGCATCTACCCGCGCGACTGCCCGCAGCCGATTCGGGAAGACTCCCTGCTGACCGGCCCGCTCGAAGCAACCAACGAACCGTATGCGATCGCCAAGATCGCCGGCATCAAGCTGTGCGAGAGCTACAACCGCCAGCACGGTCGCCAGTACGTCAGCGCGATGCCAACCAACCTGTACGGCCCCAACGACAACTACGACCTGGCGACCAGCCATGTGCTGCCGGCCCTGCTGCGCAAGGCGCACGAGGCCCGGCTGCGCGGCGACGGCGAACTGGTGGTCTGGGGCAGCGGGACGCCACGGCGCGAGTTCCTGTACGTGGACGACCTGGCCGACGCCTGCGTCCACCTGATGGAGCTGGGATACGACGGCCCGATCGTCAACGTGGGCTGCGGCACGGACCTCACCATCCGCGAACTCGCCGAGACGGTGATGCGCGTGGTCGGCTTCGAGGGCCGCATCGTCTTCGACAGCAGCAAACCCGACGGCACGCCGCGCAAGCTGCTCGATGTCTCGCGCCTCACGGCGCTTGGATGGCGCGCGAAGGTTCCGCTCGAGGCGGGGCTCCGCCTCGCCTACGCGGCGGCACCGTTCGCGCAGCCCTGATGAACCCTGGGAAGAACGACATGGCCGACCCCAAGAAGACTGCTTTGATCACCGGCGTGACCGGGCAGGACGGCGCCTACCTGTCCGAGCTGCTGCTCGACAAGGGCTACGACGTGCACGGCATCAAGCGACGCGCCAGCCTGTTCAACACCGACCGCATCGACCACCTGTACCAGGACCCGCATGTGGACCACCAGCGCTTCACGCTGCACTACGGCGACCTGACGGACAGCACCAACCTGATCCGCATCATCCAGCAGGTGCAACCCGACGAGATCTACAACCTAGCGGCCATGAGCCACGTGGCGGTGAGCTTCGAGACGCCGGAGTACACCGCCAATGCCGACGGCATCGGCACGCTGCGCCTGCTGGAGGCCATCCGCATCCTCGGCCTCGAGAAGAAGACTCGCTTCTACCAGGCCAGCACCAGCGAGCTCTACGGGCTGGTCCAGGAAACACCGCAGAAGGAAACCACACCGTTCTACCCGCGCAGCCCGTATGCCGTGGCGAAGATGTACGCCTACTGGATCACGGTGAACTACCGCGAGGCTTACGGGCTGTATGCCTGCAACGGCATCCTGTTCAACCACGAGAGCCCGCTGCGTGGCGAGACCTTCGTCACCCGCAAGATCACGCGGGCGGTGGCGCGCATCGCCCTGGGGCTGCAGGATTGCCTGTACCTGGGCAACCTGAGTTCGCTGCGCGACTGGGGACACGCCCGCGACTACGTCGAGATGCAATGGCTGATGCTGCAGCAGCCTCAGCCCGAAGACTTCGTCATCGCCACCGGCGTGCAGTACAGCGTGCGGCAGTTCGTGGAGCTGGCCGCGGCCGAACTCGGCATCCGGCTGGCCTTCACCGGCCAGGGCGAGCAGGAGATCGGCACCGTCACGGCGGTGGACGACGCGCGCGCTCAATGCAAGGTGGGCGACGTGATCGTGCGGGTCGACCCGCGCTACTTCCGGCCTACCGAGGTCGAGACGCTGCTGGGCGATCCCAGCAAGGCCAAGGCCAAGCTGGCTGGCAACCGACCACGACGCTGCCGGAGCTGGTGAGGGAGATGGTCGAGGCCGACTACGCCTCAGCCCAACGCGACAATCTGGTCCGGCGGGCAGGCTTCCGAGCCTACGACTACCGGGAATGACGACGGCACCTCGTCGACAGTGTGGGCCGACCAGTTTTGGTGCACGGCTACACTCGGCGTTCACCCCGTGAACAGGCCCAGCATGTCACACGTCATTGCCGTCAACGCACCGGATGCGGATGCGGCACACCTGCAAGTCCTGCGCGTCCTGGAACGGCAACCCGCGCTCTCGCAGCGTGAACTGTCCGCGGCATTGGGGCTGAGCCTGGGGAAGACGCACTACCTGCTGCGCGCCTTGCTGGACCGCGGCCTGGTCAAGGCGAGCAACTTCAGGCGCAGCGACCGCAAGCTGGCGTATGCCTATCTGCTGACGCCGGCCGGGCTGCGCGAAAAGCTTCGACTGACCCGGCGCTTTCTGTCGCGCAAGGAAGCCGAGTTCGAGCAGTTGCAGAAGACGATCGCGGCCTTGCGCCATGAACTGAATGCCGAGGAGTCTCGCCCTTGAACACCGGGCTGACGGCATCCGCAGCGCCGGGCAAACGCACGCCCTGGCAGATTCAGCGCGCAGTGCTGTTCGCGCTGCTCCAGCGCGACCTGAAGGCGCGTTTCGGCGGGCGCTGGCTGGGCGGCATCTGGACGCTCTTCGAGCCGCTGGCCCACGTGATCATCCTGATGCTGCTGTTCGGCTATTTGCGGAACCGCGTCGTGCCGGGCATTCCATTTCCGCTGTTTCTGGTGACCGGCCTGATTCCCTATCTGATCTTCCGAAACCTGGCGCTCCGATTGATGGGCGCCATGGATGGCAGTCGTGCTCTTTTCGGCTATCGCCAGGTCAAGCCGATCGACGTGCTGATTGCACGTGCCGGCATGGAAGTACTGATCTACAGCGTGCTTTTCGTGGTGTTCCTCGTTGCGCTGGGTTGGGCGGGCTTTCAATGGTTTCCGGACCGCCCGTTGCACCTCGCCGTTGCGAGCGTCGTATTGATCGTTTTCGGATTCGGACTCGGCTTAACTCTGACGGTGCTGACAGACGACTGGCCGCAGTTGCGCGTTTTCATTCGCCTGATGTTCATGCCCTTGTACTTCCTGTCAGGAGTGATGTTCCCGCTCCACTCGCTGCCGGCCGACTTTCTGCCCTGGCTACTGTGGAACCCGCTTTTGCATCTGATCGAGACTCACCGTGGCGCCTTCGTTGATCACTACCGCGTCATCGAACAAGTCAACTTGTCCTATCCAGCGGCAGTATCCCTAGTGACACTGGCACTGAGTCTGGCGCTGTACCGCGTCCGCCGTTTCCGGCTGCTGGCCCGTTAAGTCATCCCAATGATCGAGCTGCGCCACGTCACCAAGTCTTATCCGACGCCCCACGGGAGGCGCTATGTCTTCCGCGACCTGAATTTTCGATTTCCCGACGACGCCAGCATCGGCCTGATCGGTCCCAACGGCGCGGGCAAGTCCACGCTCATGCGACTGCTCGGCGGCATCGAAGCACCCGACCAGGGCAAGGTGATCAGCGACGTGAACATTTCCTGGCCCGTGGGCCTTTCCGGGGGCATGCAAGGAACCTTGAGCGGCCGGGACAATGTGCGTTTCGTCTGCCGCGTGTACGGTGCCGTGGGCAAGTCTATGCAGTCGAAGATCACCGAGGTGGAAGCCTTCGCCGAGATCGGCGAGTATTTCGACCTGCCGGTCAAGTCGTATTCGTCCGGCATGCGCTCACGCCTCGCCTTCGGGCTGAGCATGGCCTTCGACTTCGACTACTACCTGATCGACGAGGTGATGTCCGTCGGCGATGCACAGTTCCGTGCGAAGTGCCAGGTGGCATTCCGCAGCCGACTGGAGCGATCGAAGCTGATCCTCGTGTCGCACAACATGCGGGACATCCGAGAATGGTGCGACGTGGTCGTTCTGATCAAGAAAGGCAGCGCCACCCTTTACGAGGATGTGGAGGCCGGCATCCTGGCTTACCAAGGCCCGGTCGACGAAGCAGCGGTCCGCCGAGCAGCCAAGATAAAGCGTGATGCACGAGCAGCTCGCGCCGCAGCGCAGGCATCGAGCGCGGTTTCCGCAGCGCCACAACTCGACGTTATTTCCTCGAACCCGACAGAAGCATCCGCATGAACCAATTGTTGTCGCTCAATCCGCGACGCCTGAAGCTGCTGTTGATCGTGCTGCCTCTGGTTCTGGCAGCGCTGTACTACGGCCTGTTCGCTGCCGACCGCTACGTCAGCGAATCCATCATCACGGTCCGTCAGGCGAACCAGGAGCAGTCACCCATTCCCGGTGTGGCGCTGATGCTGGCCGGCGTCAATCCACCGTCCCGTGAAGAAACGCTCTACCTGCAGCAGTACATCCACTCTCTCGATCTGCTGAAGCGGCTCGATGCGCAGCTGGGCTTGCGGGCCCACTACGAGGCAGAGAAGGCCGATCTGCTGTTCCGGCTTTACGGGAGCCACAGCCAAGAGGAGTTTCTCGACTACTACCGCAACCGCATCGAGGTTCACTTCGACGACCTCACCTCATTGCTCACGGTGCGCGTGCAGGGATTCGAACCGGAGTTCGCGCAGAAGCTGAACGCCGCCATCCTGGAGGACAGTGAGCGCTTCGTGAATGCCTTCTCGCAGCGCATGGCGCGTGAGCAGATGGGCTTCTCCGAGACGGAACTCGAGCGTGCCGCCACGCGGCTGCAGAAGGCCAAGACCGATGTGCTGGCCTTCCAGACCAAGCACAAGCTGCTGGATCCGGTGGCACAGGCCCAGGCCAGCGGCGCACTCACGGCAGAGTTGCAGGCGGGACTCGCGCGCCAGGAAACCGAGCTGCGCAATGCGCTCACCTACCTCAACAACAACAGTTACCAGGTCAAGGCGCTGCGCAGCCAACTCGACGCCGCCCGCGCGCAGCTCGAAGTGGAGCGACTTCGCGCCACCTCCGGACGCAGCGGGGAACGCCTGAACCGGCTGGCCGCCGACTTCCAGGAATTGATCTTGCAGGCCGGCTTTGCGGAAGACTCCTACAAGGTGGCGCTGGCATCGGTGGAGAACTCGAGGATCGACGCTGCCCGCAAGATCAAGAGCCTGGTCGTCATCGAGCCGCCCTCCTTGCCCGAGACGGCCATCTACCCGCGACGCATCTACAACCTGGTGACGCTGCTGGTCGTGAGCCTGCTGCTCTATGGCATCGTCCGGCTCGTGATCGCAACGATACGCGAGCATCTTGACTGAGACCGCGCATGCACAAGAATCTACTCATGAACTACAGCGGTCGGGCCTTCCAGTCATGGAGGGCAGCTCTCGCACGGGCGGCAGGCATGCTGGCGCTGGCGCTGCTGCCCGTGTGCCTGCCGGTACCGGCAAGCGCCCAGCAAACCTTCAACGACCCGCTGAACCTGGGCCCGCGAGGGCTCACCGAGATCCCCGATTTCCCAAGGCCTGCGCAGCCGGCTGCCTCCGCAGCTTCGGCGCCGGCCAGTGCACCGTCTCTGCCAGGAGGCCCCTTGCCGCCGGATCCCTACACGGCGCTGAAACCCATCGTCTTCGGCTCGCAGATCTTCACCGGCCGCTTCGGGGGCCAGGCCTTCACCGGCTTCAATCCCGACTACCAGATCGCGGTGGGTGACCGCGTCCACATCCGCATGTGGGGCGCCTTCAACTACGAAGCCACCCAGACCGTCGATGCCCAGGGCAATGTGTTCGTCCCCAACGTCGGCCCGATCAGCGTGCTCGGCGTGCGCAATGTCGACCTGAACAAGCAGGTCGAGACTCAGGTCAAGCGCACCTTCCGCTCCAACGTCGGCCTGTACGCGACCCTCGAAGCCGCCCAGCCCGTCAAGATTTACGTCACCGGCTTCGTGCGGGCCCCGGGGCTCTACAGCGGCTTGTCGTCGGACTCCGTGCTGGCCTACCTGGACCGTGCGGGCGGCATCGATCCCGACCGCGGCAGCTACCTCGAGGTGGACGTGCTGCGTGGCGGCCAGCCGCGCGCCAAGGTCAACCTCTACCGCTTCCTGCTCGACGGGCAGATTGCACCGCTCCAGCTGCAGGACGGCGACACCATCGTCGCCTCGCCGCGGAAGCACACCGTGCAGGTGGGCGGGGAAGTGCTCAACCCTTACATCTTCGAGTTCGGCCAGGCCCAGGTGAGCGGCAACGAACTGCTGGCCGTGGCCCGCCCGCGCCCAGGGGCCACGCACTTGAGCATCGTGCGCAAGGTGGGCGCCGAGCGGCGCAGCGAATACCACGCTCTGGCCGAAGCCTCACGGGTCACCATTCAGGACGGCGATGAAGTTACGGTCACGTCGGACAAATACCCCGGCACGATCCTTGTGCGCATCGACGGCGCGCACCTCGGCGAACGGACGCTGGTGCTGCCTTATGGCGCCCACCTGAAGGATGCGCTCGCTCGCCTGAAGCCGGCGCCGCAGGCTCGGGTCGAAGCGCTGCAGCTGTTCCGGCGCTCAGTGGCAGCACGGCAGAAGGAACTCATGGAATCCTCGCTGCGCAGCCTGGAAACCTATGCGCTGACCGCACGCTCGGCCACCAGCGAGGAAGCCGCGCTCCGTGGTCGCGAGGGCCAGCAGATCCTGGAATTCATCGAACGGGCGCGCAAGATCGAGCCTCGCGGGCAGGTGATCCTGGCGCAGGGCACAGCGGCCGGCGACACCCTGCTCGAAGACGGCGACATCATTCGCGTGCCCGAGCGCAGCAACCTGGTGCTGGTGAGCGGCGAGGTGCTGTTTCCGAACGCGCTGGTCTACGACAGCCGGGCCAATGCCACCGATTACATCAACCGCGCCGGGGGCTACACCCAGGGCGCCGACGAAGCCAAGCTTATCGTCATGCGCCAGGACGGCAGCATTGCCGAGGGCAAGCGCGCAGCACTGCAGCCAGGCGACGAGATCATGGTGCTGCCGAAGATCGAGACCAAGAGTGTGGAGCTGACGCGCGGCATCACGCAGATCATCTACCAGATTGCGATTGCAGCGAAGGTGTTGCTCGATCTGTAGCTTGCTGTCGTCCGCGATCAGAGCCGCACCCTCTCAATGAAGTGAAGGGCGGGTGCCGAATGCCGCACCCCCAAAAAGAATGAAACGAATACTGACCGTCTTCGGGACCCGTCCCGAAGCCATCAAGATGGCGCCGCTGGTGAAGCGACTCGAAGCCACGCCCGGCATCGACAGCCGTGTGTGCGTGACCGCGCAGCACCGGCAGATGCTCGACCAGGTGCTGGAATTGTTCGAGATCGAGCCTCACCACGACTTGAACGTCATGCGGCCCGGACAGGATCTTTTCTCGATCACGAGCGAAGTGCTCCAGGCAACGCGGCGGGTCTACGAGGCGGAGCGGCCCGACATCGTGCTGGTCCATGGCGACACCACGACCACCTTCGCCGCCTCGCTGGCAGCGTTCTACCAGCGGATTCCCGTCGGTCACGTCGAGGCCGGGTTGCGCACCGGCAACCTCTACTCGCCCTGGCCGGAAGAAGCCAATCGCAAGCTCACAGCCAGCTTGGCTCGTCTCCACTTCGCTCCGACCCCCGCGGCGCGCGACAACCTGCTGCGAGAGAACGTCGCGCCGGACCGGATCGTGGTGACCGGCAACACCGTGATCGACGCCCTGCTGGCCGTGCAGCACAAGCTGGAAGCGACGCCATTGCTGGGTAGCGGCTTTGCAAGGCAGTTCTCCTACCTGCCTGAAGGCAGCCGGGTGCTCCTGGTCACCGGCCATCGCCGCGAGAACTTCGGTGACGGCTTCGAGCGCATTTGCGAGGCCCTGGCCTCGCTGGCCCGAAGGTACGAAGACCTGCAACTGGTCTATCCCGTGCACCTGAATCCCAATGTGCGTGAACCGGTGCAGCGCCTGCTCAGTGGCATTGGCAACGTGCATCTCATCGAGCCGCTGGACTACCTGCCGTTCGTCTACCTGATGAACCGTGCCACCGTGATCCTCACCGACTCCGGCGGCATCCAGGAAGAAGCGCCCTCTCTCGGCAAGCCGGTCCTCGTGATGCGCGACACCACCGAACGCCCCGAAGCCGTGGAGGCAGGCACCGTGCGCCTGGTCGGCACGTGCACCCGATCCATCGTCGACGGTGTCTCGCTGCTTCTGGACGATCGCACGGAGTACGAGCGCATGAGCTTCGCTCACAACCCCTACGGCGACGGCCATGCCTGTGAGCGCATTGCACAGCTGCTCGCTTCGCAACCCATCTGAGACGTCTTTCCGCTGAACACCATGAGCGCACCCGAAACCTTCACAACCGTCTCGATGATCGGACTGGGCTACATCGGGCTGCCGACGGCCGCGATGTTTGCCGCGCGCCGCACCAAGGTGATTGGCGTCGACATCAACGCCCACGCCGTCGACACGATCAATCAGGGCCGCATCCACATCGTCGAGCCGGAACTGGACATGATCGTCCATAGCGCAGTCACTCAAGGGTGGTTGCGTGCGACGACGCAGCCGGAAGCTGCCGACGCCTTTCTGATTGCCGTGCCGACCCCTTTCAAGGGAGATCACGAGCCTGACGTCAGCTACGTCAAGTCGGCCGCCGAATCGATTGCGCCGGTACTGCGCAAGGGCAACTTGGTTGTCCTGGAGTCGACCTCGCCGGTCGGTACTACCGAGCAGATGGTGCAGTGGCTTGCCGCGGCCCGCCCCGACCTGCGCTTCCCGACCGAGGCGCGACCGAGATCGACGTCAACGTCGCCTACTGCCCCGAGCGTGTGCTGCCCGGCCACGTGGTGCGCGAGCTGGTCGAGAACGACCGCATCGTCGGCGGGCTGACGCCGCGCTGCTCCGAGCGGGCCGTCGCGCTGTACCGCACTTTCGTCAAGGGCGAGCTGCTGGTCTCCAACGCGCGCACCGCCGAGATGTGCAAGCTCACCGAGAACTCGTTCCGCGACGTCAACATCGCCTTCGCCAACGAGCTATCGATCATCTGCGACAAGCTCGGCATCGACGTCTGGGAGCTGATCCGCCTGGCCAACCGCCACCCGCGCGTGAACATCCTGCAGCCGGGCGCCGGCGTCGGTGGCCACTGCATCGCGGTCGACCCGTGGTTCATCGTCGACAAGACCCCGGCCGAGGCGCGCCTGATCCGCACCGCCCGCGAAGTCAACGACGGCAAGCCCGAGTGGGTGATGAACAAGGTGCACGAGGCCGTGGCCCGCTCCGGCCGCGCCGCCGGCGACCTGCGCATCGCGCTGATGGGCCTGGCCTTCAAGCCGAACATCGACGACCTGCGCGAAAGCCCAGCGCTGCACATCGCCGAGGCGCTGACCAGGACGCTGAAGTCGCGCTTCCTGATCGTCGAGCCGAACGTGGCCGAACTGCCGGCCTCGCTGCGCGACCACTCGCTGGTCGACGCCGTCCAGGCGGCCGCGCAGGCCGACATCATCGTCTTCCTCGTCGCCCACAGGCAGTTCGGCGTGATCGCCCGCGAGATGCCCAAGGGCAAGGCGGTGATCGACGCGGTCGGCCTGCTCAAGGCCTGAGGCCGCCACGCCCGCGCACCCCAACCGACTCCTTGCCCATGGACACAGCCGTTCCTGCCACCGTGACCCTCGTGGAGCCCGCCTCGCCGATCCCGGCCGACCGCATCAGCGAGCTTTACCGGGGCGAGATCTTCACCGAGGAAACGGCCCGCGTGGCGCGCGACCGCATCCACTGGATGTGCGCACAGTGCGACGGCCAGCGCGTGCTCGACGTCGGCTGCAGCCAGGGCATCGCCTCGATCCTGCTGGCGCGCGACGGCTTCGACGTCACCGCGATCGACACCCACCCCGACTCGGTCGCCTTCGCGCGGCGCGAGTTCGCCGCCGAGGCGCCGCTGGTGCAGCGGCGCCTGACGCTGATCGAAATCGACCTGGCCAGCCTGCCCGAGCAGCCCGGCTACGACACCATCGTGCTCGGCGAGGTGATCGAGCACCAGGTGCGGCCCGACCGGCTGCTGCGTGCCGCCAAGGCCCGGCTCAACCCCGGCGGGCGGCTGATCGTCACCACCCCGTTCGCGCTGCACCCGCACCCCGACCACAAGGTCAGCCTGTTCCCGCGCGACCTGGTCGAGTTCGCGCGCGGCATCGACCTGGCCGTCACGAAGCTGCAGGTCGACGGCGACTACATGCGCTGCGTGATGGTGGCGCCCGCCGAGGCAGGCCCCCAGCCCGACGCTGCCGAGGTGCTGCGCCTGACCGAGGCAGCGACGCTCGATTCGCAGCAGCGCCTGTTCTCGCGCCTAGACGAACGCTCCGAGCAGCTGAAGAAGAAGACCGACGCGGTGCGCATCACCCAGCGCAAGCTGGCCGAGGCGACGGCCTCGCTCGAGGCCAAGGTGCACGAGCACGCCGTCGAGGTGAAGGCGCTGCGGGTCACCCACCAGCGGGCCATCGACGCGCTGCGCGCGCAGCACGTGCAGGCGCTCGACAAGGAGCGGCAGAACGTGCGCGAGGCCGTCGCGAAGGCGGCCAGCAGCAAGGAGCTGGGGCAGGCCAAGGCGGCGCACGAGCGGCGCGTCCGCGACTGCACGCGCAGCTCGAGGCTGCCCGCGCCGAGGCGCGCGCCAGCGAGCTTGCCTTCACCCACGAGCGGGCGCGTCTGCGTGACTACAACGATCGGCTCAAGCAGCGCCTGGCCGAGGCCAAGGCGACCTTGCTGGCGACGAAGTCCACCACGTCCCACCGGCTCGGCAAGGTGCTGGTTCGTGGCGTGAAGTCGCCTGGCGCCCTGCTCGGCCTGCCCGGGCAGCTGTGGTCGCTGTGGCGCGACGTGCGGGAGCGCCGCCAGACGCGCGACCGCCTGATGACGCACCTGGACCCGGTCGCCTCGCTGCAGTCGGATGCGGTGACGCCGGTGCGTCGCGATGCGCCGGTCCCTGCAGCGCGCCATGCGGCCGCGCCGAAGCCGGCCACGATAAAATCGCCGGCCGCGACGTCATCAGCGTCGACCGGCTTGGTCGGTCTGGACGTCGAGACGCTCAAGTCCCGGGTCGAATCCGAAGGCCTGGGACCGGTCAAGGCGCAACTGCTCGCCGCCGTGGCGCGCGCCGATGCCAAGACCGTAGCGTTCCGCATGCTGCAACTCGGCAAGTCGCTGTCGGACGCCGGACGGCGCGACGACGAGTTCGAACTCGCCGAAGCCGCCATTGGCGTGGACGGTTCCGATCAGACGCTGCGTGGCTTCTTCTGGGCCGCGCAGCGCTCGCGCCGCTTCGAACGGGCCTGCCAGACGATCCGCCAGCTCGAGCACCTGTACGGCGCTACACCCGGCCCCGAGCAGAAGGCGATCCTCGACAAGCTGCGCGTATCGCCGGCCTTCCAGCTCAGCGTGCTGGAGCTGGTCGTGCGGCAGCCGCGTGAGCGCATGGAGGCATCGCGGGGCGCGTCTGCTACGTCCTGCACAACAGCCTGCCGTATTCGTCGGGCGGCTACGGCACACGTTCGCACGGCGTTGCCGGCGGACTGGCGGCTGCCGGGCGCGAGGTGATCGTGCTGACGCGCCCGGGCTTCCCGGTCGACATCAAGACCGAGCTGAACGACGCCGACGTGCCCGCCGAGGACGTCATCGACGGCATTCGCTACGTGCGCACGCTGGAGCCCAAGCGCAAGGGCATGTCGATGCTGCAGTACGTCACCAAGGCGGCTGACGCACTGGAGCGCCAGATGCGCAACCTGCGTCCCGAGATGGTGATGTCGGCCTCGAACCACGTCACCGCGCTGCCGGCGCTGATCGCGGCGCGCCGCCTCGGCCTGCCCTTCGTCTACGAGGTGCGCGGCCTGTGGGAGATCACCCGCATCTCGCGCGAGCAGGAGTTCGAGGACACGCCCGCGTTCGCGGTGCAGAGCCTGCTGGAAGCCAAGGTGGCGCAGCTGGCCGACCATGTCTTCACGCTCACCGAGCCGATGCGCGAGGAGCTGTCCTCGCGCGGCGTGCGCGACGAGCGCATCGAACTGCTGCCGAACTCCTGCGACCCGGATCGTTTCCTGCCGCGGCCGCGCGACCAGGTACTCGCCGCGCGGCTGGGCATTCCGGACGGCGTGCCGGTGATCGGCTACGTGGGCACCTTCGTCGACTACGAAGGCCTCGAGGACCTGACCCTGGCCTGCACCCTGCTCAAGCAGCGCGGCGTGAACTTCCGCCTGATGCTGGTCGGCAACGAGAACGCGTCCGGCACCGACCGCGGCCCGATCACCGAGCAGATCCTGCGAATCGCCGAGGCCGAAGGCATGACCGACTGGCTGATCATGCCCGGCCGCGTGCCGCACGAGGAGGTCGAGAGCTACTACTCGCTGATCGACATCGCGCCGTTCCCGCGCAAGCCCTGGCCGGTGTGCGAGATGGTCTCGCCGATGAAGCCGCTGGAGGCGCTGGCGATGGAGAAGGCGGTGCTGGTTTCCAGCGTGCGCGCGCTCACCGAGATGATCGCCGACGGCCAGACCGGCCGGGTGTTCGACAAGGGCAGCGTGGCGTCGCTTGCCGACCGGCTGCAAGAGCTGATCGACGAGCCGCAGCAGCGCTTGGCCCTGGGCCGGCGCGGGCGTGCCTGGGTCGGCGCCGAGCGCACCTGGAAGCAGATCGGCATCCGCGCGACCCGCCGCTTCGACCAGGTCCTGCAGGC
This sequence comes from Methylibium sp. T29, assembly GCF_000576205.1. Taxonomy (NCBI): domain Bacteria; kingdom Pseudomonadati; phylum Pseudomonadota; class Betaproteobacteria; order Burkholderiales; family Sphaerotilaceae; genus Methylibium; species Methylibium sp. T29. Next base: position 25,337 of record NZ_AZND01000018.1, read on the forward strand.
GCACCGCGCGCCCGCTGCCACGGAGGTGGCATGACGGTTGCGCACCCGCCGGGCCATCTGGCCGAACGCATCTGTGCCTGGGGAACCGACAGCCCCGACAAGGTCGCCATCGACGACTACGGCGATGTCTGGACCTATCGCCGGCTGGCCGGCGAGATCGATCGCTGGGCCGGCCGCCTGCAGCAGCGCGGCCTGCGCGCCGGTGACACCGTGCTGCTGTTCCTGCCGCAGACCGCCGAGGCGATCGCCGCGTACTTCGGGGTGATGCGCTGCGGCGCCGTGCCCTCGTTCATGCCCCTGCCCTCGCCGAAGCAGGATCCCGGCTACTACTGGCACTCGCACGCCAACCTGCTGCGCCTGATCCAACCGGCCGCTCTGGTGACCCTGGAGGCTCCGCTGGCCGCGATGCGCTCGGCAGGTTTTGCCGACATCGTGCCGATGCTTCTGGCGGCCGACGGCGCCTGGACCGAGGTCGCGCCGTGGACCGGCCCCTCCCCCGGTGCCGCCGACGACATCGCGTTGCTGCAGCACAGCTCGGGCACCACGGCGCTGAAGAAGGGCGTGCAGCTGTCGCACGGCGCGATCGCCCGGCAGGTGGCGTCCTATGCACACGCACTGCAGGCCAGCGCCGACGACGTCGTCGTCTCCTGGCTGCCGATGTACCACGACATGGGCCTGATCGCCTGCACCGTCACGCCGCTGCTGCTCGGCCAGACGGTGGTGCTGCTCGACCCGTTCAAGTGGGTGTCCGAGCCGGTCTCGCTGCTGCACGCCATCCATCGCCACCGCGGCACGCTCACCTGGCTTCCCAACTTCGCCTTCGAACTGCTCGCCAAGACGGTGCGCTTCGAGCCCGGCAGTCTCGACCTGTCGAGCATGCGGGCCTTCATCAACTGCTCCGAGCCGTGCAAGGCGGCAACCTTCGACCGCTTCCTCGCCAAGTTCGCGCCGACGGGCGTGCGGGCCGAGGCACTGCAGGTCTGCTACGCGATGGCCGAGACGGTGTTCGCGGTCAGCCAGACGGACATCGGCCGCCCGGTGCCGCGCCTGAACGTCGATGCCCAGCGGCTTTCGGAGGAGAAGCGCGTCGCCGCGCCGCGCGACGCCGGCGCCGCTGTCGAACTGCTGTCGGCCGGCAGGGCAATCGACGGCATGCGCGTGACCATCGTCGACGCCGACGGCCAGGCGCTTCCGGCGGACCATGTCGGTGAGATCGAGCTGTCGAGCGAGTTCCTGTTCGACGGCTACCTGAACCGGCCCGAAATCACCGCACAGAAGCTGCGCGCCGGGCGCTACCGTACCAACGACATGGGCTTCGTGCACGGCGACCAGGTGTTCGTGCTGGGCCGCGCCGACGACCTGCTGATCGTGCACGGCCGCAACTACTTCGCCCACGAGGTGGAGGCGGTGGTCAACGACGTCGCCGGCCTGAAGGCCGGCCGCAACGTCGCGGTGGCGGTGTTCAACGAGATGCTGGGCAGCCAGGACGTGGTGGTGATCGCGGAACTGGCGCCGGGCGCGCCAGCACCGGCCGACAAGGGCCTCGAGCTGAAGCGCGCGGTCAAGCACGCCGTGGCCGAGAGCATGGGCCTGGATCTGCGCGACGTCCGCATCGTCGAGGCCGGCTGGCTGGCCAAGACCACCAGCGGCAAGATCAGCCGCTCGCTGAACCGCGACAAGTACCTGCAGGACCTGGCCGCAGCGCGGCGCCACTGAACTCGAGAACGATCATGAGCGACTCCATCCTCTCCCGCGTGGGCCGGGTCATCGGCGAGACCTTCGGCGATGACTCCCTGGCAGTGACCCGCGAGACCATCGCCGAGGACGTACCCGGCTGGGACTCCCTGTCGCACACCATCCTGATGCTGGCTCTGGAGGACGAGTTCGGCGTCACGCTGCCGTCCGACACCCAGGGCTTCGCCAACGTCGGGCAGCTGGTCGACGTGATCGCCGGCCTGTCGCATTCATGAGTGCTGCGCTGCCGCGCTTCGAGCCCGAGGCGCTCGATGCCGCGACCCTGGCCGGCCTGGACGCGAAGAACTTCCTGGTCGCCGATCCCGAAGTCGACCTGCCGTGCCGGCTCAAGCTGCTGCCTGGTTCGACCGCGCTGTTCGTGATGCTGAACGGCGCCGTCGACCGTGCCAAGCCGCTGCCGGTGTTTGCACGCTGGAACTGGGGCAAGGTGCTGGGCGGTCATGTGCTGGCCGTCTGCGACCCGACGCTCTACCTCGATGACCAACTGCGCCTGGGCTGGTTCGTCGGCAACCGCAGCATCGACCCGATGAAGGCGCTGCTGCGCACGGTGGAGCAGGTGCGCATGCAGCTCGGCATCGCCGACACGCGCGTGGTGTTCTACGGCAGCTCTGGCGGCGGCTTCGCTCGATGGTCGCGGCGGCGTCGCGCCCGGTCGGGCGTGCCATCGTCGTCAACCCGCAGACCGACATCACCCACTACTACCCGAAGGCGGTCGACCGCATCGCCCAGGTGTTCGCCACGGGCTGGACGGCAAAGCGCTGCCGCGACGAGTACCCGCTGCGCTGGAGCGCGCTGGAGGCGATCACCGAGGCCGGCCGACGCCAGCACGACCTGCGCATCGTCTACGCGCAGAACCTCGAGGACCCGGTGCACCACGCGCGCCACTTCATCCCGTTCTGCACGGCCACCGACGCACCGCAGGAGGGCGGGCTGAGCAGCGACGGGCGCATGCGCACCCATGTCTACAGCTCGCCCGAAGGCCACGGGGCCGAGCCGCCGGACGTCGTCAAGTTCTTCGTCGCCGACGGCCTCGCCCACCTGCTGGGGTAGCCGCGACGAGGGCATTCGCCGCCGCGTGACGGCGTCCTCCTTCCCATGACAGTGGAACCTCCCGACGCTCCCGCCGACGCGGCCATCCGCCAGGCCGTGTGGGCCCACTTCCCCGGCGCGCGCGCGTTGCTCGCCGCGCCGCTCCAGGACGGTCGCTTCAGCGCCCGGCTCGACGACGGCCATTTCGAATGCTTCCTGCAGCGACAGCCGGGACCGTACCTGTTCGTCATGCTGTCCGGCCCGCGTCCTGCCGATGCCGGCATGCAGCCGCACTTCGAACGCTGGAACTGGGCGGCGCGCCTGCCGGGCAGCCTGCTGTGCATTGCCGACCCGCTGCTGGCGCGGGACGACGGTCGCCTGCGTGTCGGCTGGTACGTCGGCACCGCGGCCCGCCACTGGCAGCTGCGGCTGGCCGGCCTGGTGCGCGGCATCGCCGACAAGCTCGGCATCGCCACCCAGCAGGTGATCTGCTGCGGCTCGACCTCGGGTGGCTTCGCCGCGCTGATGCTGGCCGCACACTTGAAGGACGCAACGGCGCTCGCCATCAACCCGCACACGCAGATCCTCAAGTGCGCGCGGCCGCTGGTCGACGAGCTGCTGGAGGTGGCCTTCGGGGGCCGCAGCGCAAGCGCGCTCGAACCGGAGGAGCGCGTGCGACTGTCGGCGATCACGGCGTTCCGTCGTGCGCCGGCGGCGCGCTGCCTGCTGGTGCAGAACCTCGGTGACGCCCCCGCCGCGGATGCGCACTTCCGTCCGTTCTGCGAGGCCCTGGGCATTCCCGTCGGGGGCGGCGCCGACGCCTCCGGCCTGCGCAGCAATCTCGTCTACGAGCAGCCGGTGGGCAATCGCCGCGAGCCCGGCCACCTGGTGGCCGGCATGATTGCCTCGCGGTCCGCCTCACGCAGCAGCGCGGGCCGCAGACGCCGGCGGCCGAAGTGGCCAGACCGGAGCGCATCGGTGCGGCGCAGCTGTACCTGATCAACAACCGGCGTCAGGCCAAGGACAAGCAGGCGATCGACTTCATCCCGCGCGAGGACCTGCGGGCCTTCCCGATCCGCCTGCCGCTGGACTGGAACACCGATCCCTTCACCGACCGCAACTGGTGCGCGCAGCTGCACATGTGGCGGATGATGGACAACCACTTCCTGGAATTCGACCGGACGGCGGATGCCGAGTGGCTGACCCTGCCGCTGGCGATCATCGACGACTGGTACGACTACCACGTCACGCGGCGGCGCACGTCGCGCTTCGCCTGGATGGACATGATGGTCGGCATGCGGGCGATGAAGCTCGCCTACCTCCTGTCGGCCCATGCGGCGGGCGCCATCCAGCTCGGCCGCGAGCGTCTCGCGACGTACGACGAGATGGTCGAGCTGCACCTGAAGTTCCTGCTCGACATCGCCAACGTCGCCTACAGCAACCACACCTTCATCGACATGCACGGGCTGGCGGCGCTCGGCGCGGTTTCGCGCGGCTCGCGTCGCACGCCGATCCGCGAGTTCCTGCAGCAGGTGATGCCGAAACTGCTGTCCAGCCAGTTCGACCCGAGCGGCGTGCACCTCGAGAACTCGACCGGCTACCAGGCCTTCGGCATCGGCTGCCTGAAGCGCCTGGCAGCAACAGGGTGGTTCGAGGCCTACGGCGTCAGCGAGCTGCTGCGCCGCGCCCGTCAGGTGGACGAGTGGTTCCGGCTCCCGGACGGACGCTGCGTGCCGATCGGCGACACCGACGGGGCGGCGATGAGCGGCGAGCCGGTCACGGCCTTCAGCGCGCGGCGCGAGCTGATCAACGCCTGCGGCTACGTGATCTATCGCGACGACGGCGGCGGCCGCGTCGAACAGGCGTCCTACCTGTTCCTGATGGCAGCGTTCAACTCGCGCTTCCACAAGCAGAACGACGACCTCTCGTTCACCTGGTTCGAGGGTGAGGACATCCTCTGCGATGCCGGCAAGTTCGCCTACAAGTCCGGCGAGATGCAGCAGTACGTGCAGTCGGCCCGGGCCCACAACAGTCTGGAGTTCGACGGCTGCAACGTCGCCGACAACCTGAGCCGGCGGCCCGACCTGGCCTACGGCTCGGCCGTCCGCCAGGCCGAAGGCATCGCCTGGGGCTGCGTGATCACCGGCCAGGTCCACCACCGCACCATCGACGTGGTCCACACCCGCCACCTGGTGCACGCCGACAAGCGCTGGGTTCTGGTGATCGACCGGGTGTCGGGGCAGAAGGCACACGACTGCGTGCAGTGGTTCCACTTCTCGCCGCACCTGGAGCTGACGGCGCGCGCCCCGCTGCACCACAGCACCGTCCTGCGGTCGGGCCGCACGCTGGACGTGCTCGCGGCTGCGCCCGGGCCGCTCGAGGCGACATGCGTCAAGGGCCAGCTGGAGCCGCAGCGGCAGGGCTGGATCAGTCAGGCCTACGGCCAGCTGACGCCTTGCCATGCGCTGGGCCTGTCGCAGCGCGGCCAGCACCTGGCGTTCGCCACGCTGCTGTCGCTCGACGACGCCGGCTCGACGCTGCACTGGGGCACGGACGGCAGCGTCGAGGCCGTCATCCGCTCGGCCAGCGGCGATCAGCGGCTTCGCGTGGAGCTCCACGGGCAATCCTGCCAAGTGAGCTGTCAACCCGAACCCGCGGCGGCCGTTGGAGGCTGACGTTCACGGCGTCGCTATGATCCCTCCCGCCCTGCCTCGCCGGCGCGCCCTCCATCCATCGGACACACCATGAACCACACGATCGCACGACTGCTGGGAGCGGCTGCGCTGCTGCTCGCCCTGGCCACGGCGCACGCCGCCGACACCACGGTCTACATGAAGCCCGGCGGCAACGACCAGGCCAGCGGCAAGAGCGAGGCCGAAGCCGTCGGCACGCTGCAGATGGCAGTCAAGCGGGTCCTTGCTCTGCCGGTGGACGGGGGCGGCTCGCGCAAGGTGATGATCCTGCCGGGCACCTACCTGGCCCAGACCGTGGTCGTGGCCGACCTGCCGGACGACAAGCCGCTGATCCTCACCGGCTCGACCGGTGCCGGCCAGCGGCCGGTGTTCGACGGCAACGGCAAGGGTCGCGCCTGGCTGCAACTGGACAGCGCAACTGGCAAGACCACACGCCTGACCATTGAAGGCATCGAGGTGGCGAACTACGTGACGGCGATCTCGCTGAACGGCAACCGCCAGGCGCAGGGCAACTTCAACGCCGAGAACGTGATCCACAAGAACCTGTTCCGCGACATCGGCCAGATTGCCTTCCTTCGGGCAAGCCGTCGACGGCAGCGGTGCGCCTGGTCAACTCGCGCAACAACCGCATCACCGAGAACCGCTTCCTGAACATCCGCAACAACACGGGCTGCGGCGCGCTGCATGCGATCTACATTGCCCACTACTCGAGCGGCAACCTGATCGAGGGCAACACCTTCGACGGCGGATGCGGCGCTGCGGTGAAAACGCGCGACGGCTCTGGCGGCAACATCATCAAGGACAACCGCTTCATCGACCAGACCGAACCGGTGTTCCTCGACAGCTTCTGCAATAAGGACTCGCGCGACGACTGCACCAAGGAAACCAGCGAGTGCCCGTCCTGGGGCAACGAGTTCAAGGACAACACGACCGCGAAGCTTGGCCCGAAGGCGCGCAAGATGCCGGTGCAGGTGGCCGGCCCGGACAGCGCGGCAGGCTGCCCGCCGCCGCCGACTCGCAGCAGCAAGCGACTGCAGGAATCCAACACCCGCAGCAGCGATCGCTAGAACGCGACCTCTGCTGGGGTTGGGACGCTTCAGCTGGCGTCCGTCCCGGCGTCCTTCACCCGCCCCTTGGCCCGTTGAAACTCCTCGACCGCCTGCTTGCCAGCGCGCCCGGACGGGTCCGGCGCGCGCCCCAGGCCCGCGGTCCGCATCGTGATCTGCTGGTGGCGCTGGTCGCCGACGAACTGACCAGCGCTTGCCTCGAGCACGAGTGCACGGTGCTGCACCTGACGCCGGCGAACGCCGCAGCGGCGCTGCGCCGGCACAGGCCGCGGCTCGTCTTCGTCGAGTCGGCATGGTCCGGCCATCGCAACGCCTGGAAGTACCGCATCGCCGCCTACCCGGATCACCCGGAGCGCAACAACGCCGACCTGGCGAAGCTGCTCGCCACGGCGCGCGAGCTGCGCATCCCGGCCGTCTTCTGGAACAAGGAGGACGGCGTGCACTTCGATCGCTTCGTTGCCAGTGCGCAGCTGTTCGACCACGTCTTCACCGTCGACTCGACCTGCGTGCCGCGCTACCGTGCCGTCATGCCGGAAGCGAAGACGATCGAGCCCTTGCTGTTCGCAGTGCAGCCCTCGGTGCACCACTTCGCCGGCATCGCGCCGCGCCTGCCGCGCGCCAACTTCGTCGGCAGCTACAGCCGGCACATCCACGACCAGCGGCGCAGCCTGCAGGACATGCTTTTCGCCTCGGCCGGCCGCACGCTCGGGCTGACGGTGTACGACCGCAACTCCGACCGCCGCTCGGAGCACTACCGCTATCCCGCCCTGCCCGGCCTGGAGGTGAGGCCGGCGGTGCCTCACCATGCGACGGCACGGCTGTACCGCGAGCACCTGGTGTCGCTGAACGTCAACACGGTGGTCGATTCGCCGACCATGTTCTCGCGCCGCCTGGTCGAGATCCTCGGCTGCGGAGGCCTCGCGGTGACCACGCCGGCGGCCTCGGTCGACGCGCTGTTCGCCGGCTACTGCCATGTCGTGCACGACGAGGCACAGGCCGCCGACCTGTTCGCGCGACTGCAGCGTGGCGGCCTGTCGTCGCACGACCGCGAGATGATGGCTGCGGCCGCGGAGCATGTCGCCGCCCACCATACCTGGGCGCAGCGGCTGGCGCAGGTGTGCACGCAGGTCGGGGTGAGCGTGTGACGGATCAGCCCACCGGCGGCGTCTACGTCTCGCGCCGCATCGGCCCCTGCCTGACGCCGCACCTGGCCACGCTGCTGGGCGCGCCGCTGCGCTTTCGCCCACTGGTCTGGCCGCAAGACGACGTGCGCGCCATCGTCGGCTGGGGGTTGAAGGGCGTGTTCTCGCGCGATGCCGCCTGGGCGCTGCGCGCCGGCCTGCCCTACCTCGCGCTGGAAGATGGCTTCCTGCGTTCGGTGCGCCCTGCTAACAGCGACGCGGCACTGAGCGTGGTTGTAGACCCTGTCGGCGTCTACTACGACGCACACCGCCCGTCCAAACTCGAGCAGGACATCTTGCTCGCGCGCATGCCGGCGCAGCATGCGCGGGCCGAGCGGCTGGTTGCGGCGTGGCGCGACGGCCGGCTGTCGAAATACAACCACTCGCGCGAGCTGGCGCCGCCGGTGCGCGGGCCGTTCGTGCTGGTGGTCGACCAGACCGCCGGCGATGCGTCGATCGCGTACGGCATGGCCAGCGAGCGCAGCTTCTCCCACATGCTCGAGGCGGCGCTGGACGAGCACCCTGGCCTGCCGTTGGTGCTGAAGGTGCACCCCGACGTGGTCGAGGGCCGCAAGCGCGCCCACTTCGGCGCGCTGACGCGGGGCCAGGCCGCGCGGGTCACGCTGCTGGCCACCAACGCCCACCCACCAGCCTTGTTGGAAGCCGCGGCGGCTGTCTACGTGGTCACCTCGCAAATGGGCTTCGAGGCGCTGATGTGGAGCAAGCCCGTACGCTGCTTTGGCATGCCGTTCTATGCGGGCTGGGGGCTGACCAACGATGAGTTGCCAGCGCCGTCGCGTCGCGCCAGCAAGGCCATCGCGCTCACCGACCTAGTGCATGCAGCGCTTATCGACTATCCACGCTACGTCGACCCCGAAACCTTTGCCCCGTGCGAGGCTGAGCGCGTGTTCGACTGGATGACGCTTCAGCGCCGCCATCGCGAGCGCTTTGCGCCGCGCGTGCAGGCGGTCGGTTTCTCGCAGTGGAAGCACGCCAGCGTACGGGCCTTCCTCGCGGGCAGCGAGCCGCGCTTCGTCGAGTCACCGGCGCCACTGGCCAAGGGAGAACAGCGTGCCGTATGGGGCGCGGCGCGTCCGAGACCGAGTTCAGCGTCGATGACGCACTGTTGCGCATCGAAGACGGCTTCCTGCGCTCGGTGGGCCTGGGCGCCAACCTCGTTCAGCCGCTGTCCTGGGTGATCGATCGGCGTGGCATGTACTACGACGCCCGTGCAACATCGGACCTTGAGGAGCTGATCGAAGCAGGCAAGTTCGACACCGCGCTGCTGTTGCGCGCTCAGGCCTTGCGCGAGGCCATCGTGCAGCGCGGCATCACCAAGTACAACGTCGGGGGCGGCGCTTGGCAGCGGCCGCGTGGTACTCACACCGTGGTGCTGGTACCTGGGCAAGTGGAGAACGATGCGTCGATCGCCTATGGCGCTCCGGCAGTGCACACCAACCTCGGCCTGCTCGAAGCCGTTCGCAAAGCTCGGCCGGACGCCTGGATCGTCTACAAGCCGCACCCCGACGTGCTGGCCGGCAAGCGGCCAGGCGCGGCTGACATCGGTGAAGCGAGGCAATGGTGCGACGAGATCGTCTCGGACGTACCCATCCACCGCCTCTTCGAACAAGTCGACGAGCTGCACGTGCTGACTTCACTGGCCGGCTTCGAGGCGCTGCTGCGTGGCAAACCCGTGGTTTGCCATGGCCTGCCGTTCTACGCAGGCTGGGGCCTCACCGAGGACAGGATTCCACATCCGCGCCGCACCCGCCAGTGCACGCTGGACGAGTTGGTGGCCGCCACGCTGATCCTCTATCCCACCTATGTGAGCCGTGTGAGCGGCGCCTTCACCACGCCGGAACGAGCGCTGTACGAGCTGCAACACTGGGAGCACCTCGCGCCGTCGCGAGAGGCCGCCTGGCTGCGCGCGGCGCGCGTTCTCAAACGGCTGAAGGATCGCTGGCGTCGTTCGCGCTAAGCGGTGACGCACCTGCTAGCCGCGACAGGCCCCGTGAGTCGGCTGGCCGTCAGCTTCTCAGGCCCCGAACGCTCCACGCGCGGCACGTACTTGCCGCATCAAGACGCCGGCTGTGACGTCGAGATCGGTCCCTTCGTAGGCCCAAACGTCGCCCGGCGATTGGTAGTGGCGTAGCACCGCCGCTAGCAGCGCCCGGCCCGCCGCCAGGTCATCGGGCCGCGCCGCCGCGGCCGCGAGCTGCGGGGCGAAGTCCTCGCGGCCCACCCGCGTCACGCTCGGGTGGC
>NZ_AZND01000019.1:0-34618 GCF_000576205.1 Methylibium sp. T29
CCCGAGGTTGGCCGCCGCGGCCTGCCGCCCCATCGCCCAGCCCTGGCGCGTGCCGGCTGCGCTCGAGATACGCACGGCCAGCGAGGGGATCAGCACGCCAATGCCGGCTGCTGCCAGCACGAACGCGGCGGCGGTCACGACACCCCCGTTCGAGCCGGCCTGCAGGCCGAGGCCTGCCGACAGCACGAGGAGCGCGGCGACGACGAGCCGCGGCTCGCCCAGCCTGCGCTCCAGGCGTGGCAGGGCCCAGAACTGCACGGCGATCATCACGCCGCTGCACAATGCGAAGTACAACGAAACCGGCCACGCGTCCGCGACCGCCACCCTGCGGGCCGCCAGGGTGGCACCGACCTCGGCCACCGTGATCGCCAGCACGACGACGGCCGTCAAAAGCAGCGAGCGGACGATGCGCCGCTCGTCGCCGGGCGCCGCACCGGCCAAGCCAGGGGGCACGGCCCGGTTGACCGGCAGCGTGAGCACGCCTGCGGCCGCCACCAACCCGACCACAGCGACGACATGCAGCGCCAGTGCACTGAGCGCGCCATGGCCACCCACGGCGCGTATCGGCGCGGCCAGCCCGTCGCCGAGTGCCGGACCGAGCAGGAAGCCCAAGGCAGTGGCCGATGCGATCCAGGCGAAGCGGCGCTGCAGGCGGGACGGCGCCGACGCGGTGACGACATAGGCAAACACCGCCGGGAGCACCGCCGCCGCGGTCAGGCCGGCGATCGCACGCACCACGTACAGCCCGCGAAGTCCGAGCGAACCGGTCAGGGCCCACAGCGCCGCGCTCGATCCGGCCAGCCCGGCGACGAGCACCCAGCGGCGATCGATCCGATCGGCCAGCGCGCCCCAGGCGGGCGCAAACAGGAACAGGGCGAGCGTGTACGTGCCGGTGAGCCAGCCCGTGTGCCCTTCCACGTCGGCTGCCGAACCGCCCCCCGCGCGCTCCACCAACCCGGGCAGCACAGGCAATGTCACGCCATACGCCATCGACACCGCCATTGCGGCCGCGAGCAGCGCCGCGAAGGCGCCGGCCGAGAGATCCGAACGCATCTCGCCCGCCGGCCGCGGAGACGGCACCGTCCATGACCAATCACTCACGGTAGAGATCGCGGCGGGTCAACGGGACCGGCCACGTGCCGCGATCGCGCTTCGAGGCGACGATCTGGTAAATGCCCGTGCCGCCCGCCTCGAACTCGAGCGCACACGCCGCCATGTAGAGCCGCCAGATGCGGTAAGTGACCTCGCCGACCTCCTGCAGCGCCTCCTCGCGACGCGCCTCTAGCCGCTCGACCCAGTGCCGCAGCGTCAGCGCGTAGTGCGGACGCAGCCCCTCGACATCATGGATCTCGAAGCCGGCCCGCTCCATCCCGAGCTGGATGTTGCTGACGCAATCGAGCTCGCCGTCCGGGAAGACGTAGCGATTGATGAATTCCGTCGCGACCGTCCGGTTCCAGCCCTCCTCGTCGTGGGTGATCCCATGGTTGAGGAACAGCCCGCCCGGTCGCAGCACCCTCTGCACGGCGGCGTAGTAGGCCGGCAGGTTCGCCAGGCCGACATGCTCGAACATACCGACGCTGGACACCTTGTCGTAGACCGCCACGCCGTCGAGGTCGCGGTAGTCGCGCAGCTCGACCGTGACGAGATCCTGCAGGCCTTCGACCCGGATGCGCTCGCGTGCGTACTCGAACTGCCGTTCGCTGAGCGTGATGCCATGCGCCCGGACGCCGTGGTGGCGGGCCGCCCAGCACACGAGCGCGCCCCAGCCGCAGCCGATGTCGAGCAGGCGGTCCCCGGGCTGCAGGCGCAGCTTGCGGCAGATGTGCTCCAGCTTGTTGCGCTGCGCCTGCTCGAGCGAGTCGTCGGCGGTCTCGAAGTAGGCGCAGGAATAAACGCGCTCGGCGTCCAGCCACAGACCGTAGAACGCGTTGGACACGTCGTAATGGAACGAGATCGCCGCCCGGTCCGTCCGGCGGGAATGGCGATGCGCAAACCGCCGGGCCATGCGCGAGGCCAATCCGCCGGACGGCTTCAGGCCCTCCTGCTCGGACACCCGCAGCATCAACGCATCGCGCCACAGCGCCAGCTTGTCGCGCCAGGTCAGCGAGACCGCCTCGAAGTGGTCCTTCAATGCCAGTGCGCTGTACAGATCGCCTTCGACATCGATCACACCGCGGAAGTAGGCGTCGGCCAGCAACAGCGGATCGGGCCGCAGCACGAGGCGACGCAGCAGCCCGGGGTCGCGGATCACGAGCGTGTACTCGGGGTGGGTCTCGAGCTCGTGCAGGATCGCATCGCCCAGCCTCAGCGCCGGTGGCCGTTCGATGCCTGCCAGCAAGCGGCGCAGGATACGCAGCGCCGGACCGTGCAGGTCCGGCGGCAGGGGTCGAGCGAACGTGGTCGAGTGGTCCATCGGTTGGTCTCTTCAGTGCATGTCTTGTGGTTCGGCCAGGGTCGCGGTAGACACGTCGTCGACGGAAATCAGCGGTGCGCGCCGCAGATCGTCCGTCACGGCCGTGAGGCACTGCCGGCTCGCTGCGTGAACGGTGAACAGCGGCTGGCCCCGGTGCACCCGCTCGCCGATCCGGGCATGCAGCACGACGCCGGCGCCGGCTCCTTGCGCTGCGCCAGCCAGCACCGCGACGCGCTGCACATGCGCGCCGTCCAGCGACCTCACGTGGCCAGCGTGTTCGGCCGTGATGGTTTCGGCGATCGGCGCCAGCGTCGGCTCACGCATCCCACCCTGGGCCTCGCACAGGGCCTGGAAGCGCCCCCATGCGGCGCCGCTGTCGAGCAGTCGCCAGGCGTCGAGCTCGCCATGTCCGGGTCGGCTCGCGCCGCACATCTCGAGCAGCAGGCCGGCTTCGGCCAGCGCGTGCATGCGCAGGTCGACCGGCGCCGCCGCGGCGCCGCGCAGCACGGCCAACACGTCCATCGCCTCGGGTGCCGGACCGATGCCCAGACCCACCGGCTGAGTACCGGCCGAACGAGCGACGCGAACCTGCACGCCGACCGCTGCGCCCACGGCCCTTAGCAGGGCTTGCAGGCGATGGAAGCGTTCGTCGTCGGGCACGCCGGTACCCCGTCCGACCGTCACGTTGACGAGCAGGCTCCCCACGCCGGCAGCCACCCGGCGCGACAGTGCCGACGCCACGAGGCTCGCGTCATCCGCCGTGGGACTCCACGGCACGTTCGTTGCCACGCCCGCGGCGTCCGCGCGGGCGACGCACATGCCCTCGCGCGAGGTGATGATGGCTGCAGTCGCACGATCGAGTTCCACCCCGGTCAGCGTCGCCATCGAGTCGGCGCTGCTCCAAGTCCCCGCGCCGGACCGCAGCGAGAAGTGCGGCATCGTCGCGCCCGCGGCAGCCACGATCGCCGCAACGATCGGCGTCGTCCGGTGCCCGGGGAACCGGTCCAGTCCGTGCCGGTCGACGACGCGGGTCGACTCCCAGGCAAGTGCCCGACTCGCCTCGGCCGTCCAGGCGCGCGCGAGGGCGATGGCCCGCCGGGCCGCCGGGCCACTGTACGGCTCCGAATCCCAGAGCTCGTGGGTCGGGCCGGCGGCTTGGCTCATCCCTCGCTCCTTCGCCCAGCGGAGGCTCCGCGGTCGCATCGCGCGGCCGAAGCCGGCTCCTGCGCGAACCCCTCGATGAGGCCACACACGGAGTGGCCGTCGGGCACGCCATCGGGACGCCGCTTCCAGTCGGCCACCGCCCGCTGCATGCGCCGATGCAGCCGCATGGCGGCGTCCAATTGACGACCCTGCTCCGCGAGTCGCTGGTCGAGCAAGGTGCGCGCACGCGGACACGGCAGTTCGCCACGCTGCCCCATCTCGACGAGTTCGCCAGCGTCCCTGAGCGTAAAACCCAGCGCCAGCGCGCCGCGGATGAAGCGCACGCGCGCGACACTGCGCTCCGAGAACGTGCGGTAGCCGTTCTCGGTCCGGCCATCCGCCACCACCAGGCCGACCCGCAGATAGTGGCGCAGCGTGTCGGCGGACACGCCGGCCTGCCGCGCGCACTCGATCAATCGCATCGAATTTCTCCGTCGCCGCAGGGCCGCGTCGACTCCCGGGCAGCGAGTCTCGACCCGGGTGCTGCACATGGGTCAAGTCCCTGCATGACCGGGCCGGCCTGCATTGCTCAGATCCGCTCGAGCGCCAGCGCAACGGCCTGGCCGCCGCCGATGCACAGCGTCACGATGCCGCGGCGCAGGCCGTCGCGCTGCATCGCGTGCAGCAGCCGGGTGGTGAGGATCGCTCCGGTCGCTCCGATCGGGTGCCCGTGCGCGATGGCGCCGCCCTCGACGTTGACCACGTCCTCGGCGAAACCGAGTTCGCGCTGGCAGGCCAGCGCGATGGCCGCGAAGGCCTCGTTGATCTCGACCCGGTCGACGTCCCCGATGGTCCAGCCGGCACGCTCGAGCGCCTGGCGCACGGCCGGCAGCGGCCCGAGCCCGAAGAAGTTCGGGTCCACGGCGCCGATGCCGAAAGCCGCCAGGCGCGCCTGCGGCTGCAGCCCCTGGCGCTCGGCCCAGTCGCGCTCGGCCACCACCATCGCGGCCGCGCCGCTGTTGAGGCCTGGCGCATTGCCCGCGGTGATGGTGCCCTCCTTGCGGAAGGCGGGCTTGAGCCGCGCCAGCGACTCCATTGTCGTCTCGGGCCGGTTGTGCTCGTCGCGCGCGAACGGCACCGGCCCCTTCCGACCAGGCACCTGCAGGGTGACGATCTCGCCGTCGAACCGGCCCGCCGCCTGCGCGGCCGAGAACGCCCGCTGCGAGCGCAGCGCCCAGCGGTCCTGGTCTTCCCGCGAAATGCCGCAACGGATCACCAGGTCCTCGGTGTGCCAGCCGGCATGCTGCCCGCTGACGGCGTCGTGCAGGCCGTCCAGCAGCATGCTGTCGAACAGCGTCACGTCGCCCATGCGCGCACCCCAGCGTCCCTGCGGCAACAGGTAGGGCGCGCGGTCCATGTTCTCCATGCCGCCGGCCACCGCGCAGTCGACCATGCCGGCGGCCACCTCGAGCGCTGCGCTGACGACGGCTTGTGCCCCGGATCCGCAGACACGGTTGACCGTCAGCGCGGGCACTTCGACGGGAAGCCCCGCCGCGAGCCCTGCCTGGCGAGCCGGGTTCATCCGGTTGCCGGCCTGAATGACGTTGCCCATCACGAGCGACTGCACCTGCGCCCCGGCAAGGCCGTTGCGCAGCAACGTCTCGCGGATCACCGCGGCGCCGAGTTCGGCGGCCGGCAGGTCCTTGAGCGCACCGCCGTAGGTGCCGATGGGAGTGCGAACCGCACCGCAAAGGACGACTTCGTTGCTTGCCATGACGTTTCTCCTGTCGATCAATGCGTCTCGCAGGACGCGTGGTTCTCGTGGTCGCGCTGGCCGCAGACGCGGGCCGTGCAGGCGGCGCTCTGCAGCACGCCCTCGCCGGCACCGCGCAATCCAGCGGCGTTGGCCTCGTCGGTGTCCAGATGCAGTTCGAGCACCGCGCCGTCGTCGACACGCAGGGCGACATGGCGCAACACCGTGCCGCGCGGCGTGTCGAGCGCGACCTCGATCTCCCCTCGATCCTGGACACCGAGCCGCCGCGCATCGGCGCTCGTCAGGTGCAGGTGGCGGCGCGCAACGATCAAACCCGGGGTGCGCAAGGCCCCTGCCGGGCCCGCCAGCGTGACCTCGGCGCTGCCCGCGAGATCGCCGGACAGGCGCAGCGGCGCCTCGATGCCGAGCCGGATGGCCTCGGTGCGGCTGACCTCGATCTGGTTGGCCGCACGGCAGGGCCCGACGACGCGCACGCGTTCGAGCCGGCCGCGCTCGCCGATCACGGAAACCGTTTCCTCGGCGGCGAAGAAGCCGGGCTGGCTGAGCGGCTGCAACACGCGCAGCGCGTGGCCGGTGCCGAACAAGGCCTCGACGGCGGCCTGCGTGAGATGCACGTGGTGGGCCGAGATCGCCACCGGCATCGAGAAGTCCTGCCGCGCCGCGGCGCGCTCGGCTCGGCGCAGCACCGCCGCGGTCTCGCGGGCGATGACCCACTGCTCGCGCGAGCGCACCGCCAGCACCGCCACCTGCGAGCGCGGTGCCTGCAGTTCGGCGACCGCGGCACCGGACGCGCCGAAGGACTCGTTGCGGTCTTCGTCGAGACGCACGCCGAGGAACTGCAGGCCCTCCAGGATGCGCCGGCGCAGCGCGGCAGAGTTCTCCCCTGCCCCGCCGGTGAAGGCGACGGCGTCGCAGCCGCCCATTGCCGCGGCGTAGGCCCCGATGTACTTGCGAACCCGGTAGGCGTGAACCTGCAGCGCCGTGCGGGCGCCGGCATGCCCTGGCGCGCCCGGGCCTCGATCTCGCGCAGGTCCGAGCCGATGCCCGACAGCGCCTTCAATCCACTGTCGTGGTACAGCGCCGCTTCGATCTGTGCCGGGTCGAGTCCGAGCGTCCGCGCGACGAACGCCGGCACGCCGGGGTCCAGATCGCCGCTGCGCGTGCCCATCACGAGCCCCTCCAGCGCCGTCATCCCCATCGAGGTATCGATGGACCGGCCGCGGTCGATCGCGCAGACGCTGGCACCGTTGCGAGGTGGCAGCTGACGATGCGCAGATCCTCAGGAGCCCGTTCCAGCGCACCGCTCACCGCTTCGAGCACGTGCCGATGCGACAGGCCATGAAAGCCGTATCGGCGCACCCCGGCGTCGCGCCAGGCCTGCGGCACCGCATAGAGCGACGCCTGCTCGGGCATGCCGGCATGGAACGCGGTGTCGAACACGGCCACCTGCGGCAGGCCCGGCCAGCGTTCGCGCGCCAGACGGATGCCGGCCAGCGCGACCGGGTTGTGCTGGGGCGCCAGCGGGGCGGCCTGGTCGATCTCGCGCTCGGTGTCCGCGTCGACAAGCGCGGCCTCACTCAGGCGGGGTCCGCCGTGCGCGACACGATGGCCGACGGCATCGATCGCCGGCATGCCGGCATCGCGCAGCCGGCGCTCGATCTCGTCGAACGCCGCGGCATCGACCGCGGGATGCTCGATCGTCGCCTCCATCAGCGGCGTGGCCGAGGCCGGATCGAACACGCCGAACTTGAGCGTCGCGCTGCCGGCGTTGAGCGAAAGGATGTGCATGGCCCGGCCCGCCGCCCTCAATGGAACACCATGCCTTCGACATGGAATCCGGCGTCGACGTGCACCACTTCGCCGGTGATCGCCGACGCGTAGGGACTGGCCAGAAGCAGCGCCACACGGCCGACCTCGCAGCCGTCCACGGTACGACGCTGCGGCGACCGGCGCGCGGCCTCGTCAAGCAGCTCGTCGAAGTGGGTAATGCCGGAGGCCGCGCGCGTTCGCACCGGGCCCGCGGAGATGGCGTTGACGCGGATGCCGGCGGGCCCGAGTTCGTGCGCGAGATAGCGCACCGAGGCCTCGAGCGCCGCCTTCACCGGCCCCATCACGTTGTAGTGCTCGACGACCTTCTCGGCGCCGTAGTAGCTGACCGTCGTCAGGCTGCCGCCCTCCCGCATCAGCGGCTCTGCGAGCTTGGCCATGCGGATAAAGGAGTGGCAGGACACCAGCATCGCCTCGGCGAACCCGACGCCCGAGCAGTCGGCCAGGCGGCCCTGCAGGTCTTCCTTGCGCGCCGACGCGATCGAGTGGAAGACGAAGTCGAGCCTGCCCCAGCGGTCGCGTAGGGCGTCGAAGACCGCCTCCAATTGCCCCTCCTCCAGCACGTTGCACGGCAGCAGCTGCGCCTGCACCTCCTCCGCGAGCGGCGCGACGAAGGACCGAGCCTTCTCGTTGTAGTAGGTCATGGCCAGCTCCGCACCGGCATTGCGGAAGTGCCGCGTGGCAGACCAGGCCAGGCTGTCGGCATTCGCGACGCCGACCACGAGGCCCCGGCGGCCGGAAAGATCGATGGTTTCCATTGAATCGCCTTGCTGTGTTACTTCGAGGGTCGACCGGCGTTCAGCGCGGACCGCTCTTTCGTACGCCGTCACCCTGGAATCGCACGAGGAGGTACAGCAGCACGATGCACAGTCCGAGCAGCGCGTGCAGCCACCAGCCGAGCGCATGCGCCCGGTGTTCCAGTACCAGCAGCAGCAGCGCCACCGCCGCGAACGCCCAGAAGATCCACCGGGCCCGGGCGCGACCCTGGTCGGTGTCGGGAAGCTTCGTCGGTATGGTCATTGCCCTTCTCCTTCAGCGCTCGGCGCGGTGCGGCGACCAGGCGTCGAACCTGAACTCGATCTCGTCGGTCCGCGACGGCAGCCGCACCCAGAGCCGGAACCGGTACGGCCCGTCCTTGGCAACGCCGAAGACCTGCCCGTAGCTGGCCTGGTCGTTGACCTTCATCGGCAGCAGGTACTTCGCCGGCTCGTCGACGATGCCAGCTTCGCTGAGCTGCGCGCGCACCACCGCGTCCTCGATGCGACGGCCGCTCGCGCTGTCGTAGAGCGCCACGACGAGGTGGTGCACCTGACCACCGCCCTTGGGCGGACCGCCGTGCAGTTCGGCCAGCGCATGCTTGTCGGCCACGACCGCGGCCGGCACGAGCCCCCAGTAGAGGGTGACGCCGGACCGCTCCATCCGGCTCTGGGCCAGCGCCGGGCTCAGCATCGTGGCCAGCAATAGCAACAGCCACGTCGCGGTGAGGAATCGCCAGCCTTGTGCCGGCAGCGGGATGGTTCTCATGGCGTGACTCCTCTCGGCGATCGGCCTGCTGGTCATCGGGCATAGATCTGCTGGAACACCAGCTCGGCCCAGAGGTCGCGGCTCGTGCGCCACGACTCCCAGGCCTGCGCGTAGGCGTCCGCGCCGACGCGCTCCAGCTGGTACCAGGGGTTGGCCTTGCGGTCCGAGTCGTGCGCGCCCCACTGGTCGAGCCACTGCTGCATCCACGGCAACCAGGCCAGCGCCGGCGTCGCCCTTTCGGACCAGACCTGCCGGCTGACGCGCATCGGATGCAGTTCGCGCAGCAGGCGTGCGGATGCGGGCGTGACCGCCATGCGCACCCACGGCGAGACCCATTGCGCATAGGCACGCTCGGCGGCCTCGGACAGCGCCTGCACCTTGTCGAATCCAGCCGGGTTGGCGTCGAACGGCAGGTCCTCCAGGCGACGTGGTTCGAAGCGGGCCGCGGTGGCGCCGTCGCCCGTGGCGGCGTCGTCGAGAACCATCTCGTAGAGGCCGGGCGCAAGGTCCTGGATCGTTCCGGCGTGGTGCAGGATGGCGCGATGCTCGCGCCGCGCCACGCCCGCCGACACGAAGATGCCGAGGTGGCCCACCTGCTTGTGCAGCAGGTAGACGACACGCTGGCCGGCAGCCACCAGGTCCTCGGTCGTGGCAAACACTTCCTTCAGCCAGCCCAGCGCCTGGTGCGGCGGCGTGATGTTGTCGCCGTAGGAGCTGAAGATCACCAGCGGCGCCCCGATGCGCTTGAGATCCGCACGGCAATGGCCGTCGACCACGACCTCCCCGTTCTCGAGGCGGTTGCCGACGAACAGCTCCCCGGCGATGGCCAGCATCTCCTCTCGTGCGAGTTGGTAGAAGCCGTTCCACCAGCGCTCGAACTCCAGGAAGCGATCGCGCTCGGCCTCCGGTTGCGCAAAGAGCGTGTCGTACTTCCTGAACACGCCCTCGGGCCGCAACGCCTCGAAGTTCTGCACCAGCCACGCGCCATCGAAGCGGCCGTTGCCCAAGTCCGACATCCAGTGCGCCGGCCAGACGCCACCGGTGAAGCCGCCCAGCAGCCGCATCGGGTTGACGCCGCGCTCACCGGCCCAGTACGACAGCGGCGAGCCGTTCAGCACCGCCAGCGCCGCGCGATGCTGGCAATGCGATAGCGCCAGCGTGATCGCCCAGCCGCCCTGGCAGTTGCCGTAGACGATCGGTGCCTTGCCGCGATGGCGCCCGGCAACGATGTCGATGAAGGCCGCCAGCGTCTGCACGACGGCCCCCATCGTCTGGCCCTCGACCGGCTCCGGGTCGAAGACGACGAAGTAGACCGGGTGGCCTTCGAGCAGCGCCATGCCAACTTCCGAATCGCGCTTGAAGCCGCCGATGCCGGGACCATGCCCGGCGCGCGGGTCGACGACGATCACCGGTGCGGCGCCCTTGCGCACGTGCTTCTCAAGCGCGTCAGTGCCGCAGCGCGTGACGCGCAGCAGCCGGTAGTTCGACGGCGGATCGAGGTCCCGCCCGTCTGCCACCGGCTCGGACTCAAAGTGCAGCAGCGGCGGCATACCTGCGGCCTCGTGCGCGCTCATGTTGGCCGCACGCTCGCGCAGCGTGTCGGCCGCCGCTGTGGCGCGCCACAGCGCGTCCAGCCAATAGCGGACGACCAGGCGACCAGGCGTGAGGCCCGCGGAATCGGTCGCAACGGCGGTGTTCGATGTCGACATGAGTCTCAACCGCAGCAGCAACCGCCGCGACCCTTGGTGGCCGCACCGGCACCACTGCCACAGCCACCGGTCGGATGCTGATGCGCGGTTTGGGCGCCAGCCGCAGCGTCCGCTTGATAGCCAGCCTCGCCCAGCGCAGCGACGAGTTCCGGCACCTGATGCGCGGCGTGCTCGCCGCGGACACGCGCGATGCCGCTGCCGAGATCGACCTCGACGTCCTGCACGCCGGGGACGCGCTTGAGCGCCTTGGTGACCGACGCGACGCAGGACCCGCAGGTCATGCCGTTGACTTTGAGTTCAGTGGTTTGCATGTTGGGACTCCTTGGGTTTCAGTGCTGGTGGCCGCCCTGGCCACCGGGGGGAAGCTGGCGCGCGTCGTCCTTGGGCTTCGTCTCCGACCCGCCGCCATGCCCACCGTGGCCACCATGCCCGCCGTGCCCGAACAGGTGCATCAGCGGGCAGGCCAGCAGGATCAGGAATGGCAGCAGTTGCCCGAGGTGCGCGTTGTGGCGGAAGAACATCCAGGCGACTGCGGCAGCCAGACCGATCCACAGCACCCATTGATTGATGCGGGACCAGTTCGGGCCGGACGGGCCGCCGTTGCCGTGTTCATGGGAGTGGTTCATGGAAGATCTCCTGGCTGCGTTGATGCGTCGGTCACTGGTTCTTGTGGAACTTCGCGTGGTCGTGCACGGGCTTGGTCCTGGCCTTGGACTTGGCGCCGGATGCCGCTTCGGCTGGCGCACAGGGCATGGACCTGGCCGAAGGCGCATTGCGCTCGGCGCCGTGGTCATGGCGCTTCATCGCGCCGGCATTGCAGTCCATGGGCATCGGCACAGAAGCCGCGGCAGCGGCAGCCGGGTCGGCCGCGGGACGTTCCTGTGCCACCGCGGCAGAAGCGCCGACCGCGAGGGCGACAAGGGACGTCAGAAGGAAGGGGGTACGCATGACAAGACTCCTGATGTAAGGAACGACACGGAACGCAAACACGAACGGGGAATGCCGCTGCCTCACAGCGCCGCTGCGGGCGCGATGGCGAACGGAAGGCAGGGCGCGACGCGGATCAGATCCGCGTGGCGTCCGGGGGTGTCAAAGCGCGAGGCGCTGGAACGCGATGCGCGGCGGGGGCCCGCCGGGCAGGGTCGGCGAGTCGACCATCAGGCGACCCACTGCGGGATCGGCCTGGCCGGCTACCGAAAGCGTGTGGGAGACCGGCAGCGCGAAACCCAGCGCAGCCAAGCCATCACCGACCACCTTCAACTGCGGAGCACCGAGAGAGGGCTTCTCGCAGAAGTCCAGGCAGTTGACCTTGGCGAGGTCACCTTGCTCGTCGCCGTGTTGGTGTTTCTGAACAGCGTCGGCGGCAAAAGGCGTCGCCGCATCGGAGCGGTGATGCGCCGGCTCGCCCAGAGCGCAGGCGTTGGCCACGCCCATCGCGAGGCCGAACAGCCACACGAGCAGCACCCGGGCTGCCCATCGGCGGAGACGTCGGCGATCGCTGAACATGATGATGACGCGTGGGCGAAACGAGGCGGAGTCGTCGAGTCGAGAATAGGCGCGGACTCGCCAACGCCGTTTGATCGGCATCAACAATGCTCCGTAGTCGACTACGGACTCCGGTCCCGATCGGCCGCTCACGTCAACGAGTCGCGGTACCGCCCTAATGCCCTACTGCTGCCGCTCCACCACCGCACCGAGCAGCGCCAGCAGCCGCTCGGACATCGGCCGCCGGCGCCAATCGCGCAGGTCGACGGACCTGCTGAGCGCAGCGTCGCGCTCGAAGTCCTCGCGCAGGCGCGCTGCCAGCGCGCGATCGGGCAAGGCAAGATTGAGTTCGTCGTTCAGGCCGAACGATCGGTTGTCGAAATTGCTGGACCCGACGACGACCCACAGCTCGTCGACGAGCAGCGCCTTGCTGTGGTTCATGCCGGGTTCGTACTCCAGCACTTCCACGCCGGCGCTGAGCAGGTCCCCATAGCGGCGCCGGCTCGCCCGCCGGGCGATCGGGTGGTTGTTGAAAGCGCCAGGCACGACGACCTGCACACGCACGCCGCGTTGCACGGCCTTTCGCAGTTCAGCCCGCATGCTGCGGTCCGGCAGAAAGTACGGCGAGGTGATGCGGATCGACCGGCGCGCGCCGGCAATCAGCAACTGGAACAACATGCGTGCCCGCGTAGCCCGGCCCGCCGACGGCGTACCTGTCACGATGATCGCATCGGTGCCCACGGCCGGC
Organism: Methylibium sp. T29; assembly: GCF_000576205.1. Taxonomy (NCBI): domain Bacteria; kingdom Pseudomonadati; phylum Pseudomonadota; class Betaproteobacteria; order Burkholderiales; family Sphaerotilaceae; genus Methylibium; species Methylibium sp. T29. The sequence goes on from NZ_AZND01000019.1 coordinate 12,624, forward strand.
TGGCTGCCGAGAGCGCGGCAGTGGGCAAAGGATCCGGGATCGGTGAGCAGCTGGCCGGTGCTCTCGAGCCAGTTCTCGGCGAAGGCGGCCTGCACCGACGTGACGATGGTTCCTTCGAGCCGCACCATGGTGTCGCGCCACGGCGGCTGACCGGGCGGCCCGGTGTCCCACCAGCTCGCGAAGCCAGCACCGCCGACGAACGCAACCTCGCCATCGACGACGATCAGTTCGCGGTGCGTGCGGTTGTTGAACCGCTTCAGCGTGTGCCACCGCACCGGCTGGTACCAGGCGATCTCGCCGCCAGCCGCGCGCAGCCCGTCGAAGTACGCAGAAGGCGTTCGCCAGCTGCCGATCGCGTCGATGACCAGGCGCACGCTGACGCCGGCGCGCGCACGCTCGGTCAGCAGGTCGACGAGTTTGTCCGTCACAGCGCTCACATGGAACACGTAGGCTTCCAGGTGCACGCTGCGACGGGCGCGGGCGATGGTGGCCAACTCCTCCGGATAGAACGCGACCCCGTTCGTCAGCACCTCGATCGAGGCTGCCTTCGCGACGGGAGCATCGACCAGCGCTGCGAGCAGGCCCATGAACTCGTGATCTTCCGGCGACGGGAGGCGGTCGTCGATGTCGTAGGGCAGCCCGGGCTCGGCGAGTACGAGCACCAAGAGCAGGCCGAGCAGCGAAGCGCTGGCCAGCAGGAACAGGTGCCACAGCTGGAAAGTCAACGCCGTTCAGCGCAGTGCGAGCGCTGCTCCGACACCGACAAGTGCCATCACCGCATAAGCCGGCAGCACCCTCAGCGCCAGCGATCGACTGTCGAGCACCCACAACAGCCCGAGCTTGGTGACCTGGTTGACGGCGGCCGCGAGAAAGACGGCCAGGGCCGCGACCGAGCCGCCCACGACCCCATCGCCGACCATTCGGCCCACCGACAGGGTGATGGCATCGACGTCGACCAGGCCGGAGATCGCCGCCGTGACCAGCAATCCGGCGTCACCGAACCGGTCCGCGAGGAATCGCCCGGCCAGAAGCACCGCAGCAAGGAACAGCGCGAACTGGACGGCCGCGGTCAGCTTCAGCGGATTCTGCGTCGACAGATCCGGCAGATCCGCCGCATGCTCGCGCGTGGTCAGATGCGCGCCGAAGGCAGCCCCGGCAACGGCCATGGCGGCCAGGGTCCCGATGGTCGCCGTGCCGAGAGCCGGCGCGGCGACGCCGACAAGCACCGCCATGCGGCCGAACATGGCCGCGCACGCGAGCGTTGCCCCTCCGGCAGCCAGTGGCCGCCACTGCGGACTCTCCTTGGACCAGCGCGCCAGCGTCGCGGTGGTGGCCGTGCTGGACACGAGTCCGCCCAGCAGTGCGGTCAGGGTCAGACCGCGCCGGGCACCGAACCAACGCATCAGGACGAATCCAAGGAACGAGAGCAACGCGAGCAGCACAACCGCCCACCAGAGCTTGTACGGATTCAGCGCCTCGAAGGGACCGAACCCGCGATCGGGGAGGACCGGAAGGATGACGACGCTGATCAGCAGCAGTTGAATGCCGCTGGTCAACTCGCCTTCGGTGAGCTTGCCGATGCCGCTGTGCATCGGCCGCTTGAGTTGCAGCAGCGCGACCGTCACCACCGCGACGGCAGCGGCGAGCAGTGTGCTGCCACCCGCCGCCAGCACGCCGACGAGGAACGTGGTGATGGCGGCCATCGCCGTGGTCAGGCCCATGACGCTGTGCATGCGGGCCGTCACGATGTAGCCAGCCAGGATCAGCAGCGCCACCACGGCCAGCACGACGACCAGAATGATTGCCCCCCATCGTTGCGACAGCAGACCGCTCAGGCCGCCGAGCAAGCCGATCAGCGCAAACGTGCGCAGACCGGCAACGCGGTGGCCGTCGGGCAGATCACGTTGATGCCAGCCGCGTTCCAGGCCGATGAGCAGGCCCGCCGCCAGCGCAATCCCGACGCCCATCAGGTCCGACAGGGACACGCCGCTCATGGGTGCACCTTCACGCCGGGGCCTGCGGCGCGAGCAGATTGCTCGGCGGGGTTCACCGGCGCCTGCTCCCCGAGTCGCGACAGCCACTGCTCAATGTGTTGCATGCATTCGTGCGGCACTCGCAACCAGGGATGGTGGTCCACGCCGCCGAGAATGCGCATCTCCCACGTCGAGCGCGTGGCCGCCAGTTCCTGCGCCCCAGCCAAAGGCGCGGTCAGATCCGCACCGCCGTGCAACATCAGCACCGGCAGGATCTGCGCCGTCGCCTCGGCCTCGGCGCGCAGGTCATGCCGATACAGGGCCTCCCACAACGACGAGGTCGATGACACCATGTTGTGCGCAACGAGGTCTTCGGCGACTTCGCGCGGGATGTCGCGAAGAAGGCGCGGCAACAGGCGTCCGACGACGCGCCGCGTCAGGATGCATGCGAGCGCGGTCGCCCACATGTTCGTGTAGATCCAGCCGCCACGCTGCCGCGCAAACCAGGCGACGGCTCCTTCGGCGCCACCGAAGTTGGGGAGACTGATCAGCACGAGCCGCCTGACGACCGACGGATAGCGGGCGGCATAGGCAAGTGCCAGCGCGGCCCCGAGCGAGTGCCCGACCAGCGTCAGGGAGCGCTCCCCGGCCAGGCTCGCATGCAAAGCAGCGACGTGGCGCTCGACGCTGTAGCGCGTCCAGGGCTTCGGCGACTCACCGAAGCCGAGCAGGTCGATCAGGACGGTGCGGTGCCCCGACAGTGCGAACGGCACCGGACCGCAGGTCCAGTAGCGATGGGTCCCGCCCAGTCCGTGCAGCAGGACTGCGCAATGCTGACCGTGCCCCGCGTCAATGCGCTTCAGCGGCAGTGTCTCGGTCCCCATGCGCATCGGCCGCCACGACCTCAGTTCTGGCGCTGAAGCCGAACATCGACTCTCGCCCGGCTCGACGACTTGTTGCTCCACATCCAGCAGTAGTCCTCGCGCACCGCAACCCGCAAGGTGTCCTGCCCGGAACTCACCTGAGCCTGTTTGGCCGGGAACTCGGCCTCCTTGCCCACGTGATAGTGGATGTTGAAGTCGACGGGTACCGACGCGGCGAACTCCCAGCGAATGGAGTCCCCCGGCGCGAGCTTGCCGCAAAGCTCGACGAATTTGCCGGGCTCGACGCTGGCGCCGTGAGCGAACGCGCCGTCGCGGCTCCAGGCGATCTCGACGATGTGGGAGGCCGCGAAGGCTTGGCCTGCCGTCACCAACGCAATGGCGGTCATGGCGATTCTGGCGGTCTGCATGAACTTTGATCCTTGTTGGGTCAGCATCATCTTCGATGTCGCACGGTGCTGCCTTGACGCGCGACACGTTTCCCCACCCGGCCTCATCGTCGCTTTCGGCGCTTCGCCTTCCGAGGCTTCGGCTGCTGTGGCCGGCTCCCGTCGGCATTCCTGCGACGGTTCTTCCAGGCGAGGACCAGCGCCAGTCCGATGATGACCGCAGCGCTCGCCAAGCCGCCGACCAGCATGAGCCCCAACTCGCCGTGCGAAAGACTCGAGAGGTTCCTGAACTCGTGCGGCATCGGCTCAGCGCTGCTGGGACGAACTTCGGTTCATTTCGTCGTGCTTGGCCCGGATGCTGACGGGCCACTGGGCCTTGATCCAGGAGAGCGCGGCCACGATTTCGGCATCGGTCAGCACGCCCTTGTACGCAGGCATCGAGGATTCGTACGACGCCAGGTTGGCAGCCTTGGCGACGCCGAACTTCGTGATTTGGAACAGCGTCTCGTCGGGGTGGTGCCACGTGTGCCCGGTGGCGTCGTGTGGCGGTGCCGGCAGGCGGCCTTGCGCGTCTCTCTGGCGCCAGTTGGGCTGGCCCTCGAGCTTCGCCCCGTGACAGGCGGCACAGTGCGTTCCGTAGACCTGCCGCCCCCGCGCCGTCACCTCGACATCGTCAGGTTTGAGCAGCCCGGTGCTTGCCAGCTTTGGCGCCAGGCGCGAGATGGCAACGAGCAGGGCCACCGCCCCGATCGCAGCGACCGCCAGGAGCAACCGGCTTCGTTTCATGCGCTCGTCCTGATCGGCCTCACATCCTCGCGTCTGATCGCAGGAGATCGCGCGCCTGCGTTCGGACCATCCGCCAGCTTGCAAAGCCCAGCCACGTCCCGATGCCTGCGGAGACCAGGCATGGGAGCAACTCCAGGTCGGGCCGCAAGGCCGCGAACGTCACCGCGATGCCACCGGCGCTGAAGGCCCAAAAGCGCATTTCGGCCCAACGGGCCCGCCAGTCCAACTGCACAAGGACCAGGAGGGCGGCGGCGGCGGTGACCAATGCGAGCGTGGCGCGCGCATGGCGGTGCCCCATCTCCCAGTAGCCCGCCAAGCCGGCCGCGATGATGGCGAACAGCGCAACGGCGGCCAGCAGCCCAAGCAGGCCGGCGAAGAGACATCGCACACCGGCGCGCCATGCATCCCATGGAGCGGCGGCGTCCATGCGCCAAAGGAACAGCCGATGCGCAGCAGCCGCGGAGGCCGCGAGCAACACGCACTCATGCCACGCCAGACCCGCGGCACTCAGCGTCGCAACAATGCCGACGCTGAGCACCTTCGCGGCCGATGAGCGCATCGCGCCGTCCTCGCAGGACTTAGCGAACCACCTTGAGGTCCGTGACCGTGAACTTGCCCGCCTCGTTGACGGCCTTGAACTTCACCTTGTCTCCGGCCTTGACCTGGCCGAGCATGGCCTTGTCGCGCACGTTGAACACCATGGTCATGGCCGGCATTTCCAGGCTCTTGATGTCGCCATGCTTCAACGTGATCTTGGCCGCGTCGAGGTCGACCTTTCGGACTTCCGCGTCGGTCATCTCGTCGGCCGCGGCCGTCGGGCTGCTCGCGGCATGGTGACCCGCGTGCTCGTCGGCCTTCTGCTGTGCCCAGGCGGACGTACTGAGGGCGATCGAGATCATCAGGGTGGAGAGTGCAGATTTCATGACGTTCCTTTCTTGGGTCAACGATAGGAGCTGAAAACGCGCGTGCTGCCGTCCCGGGCGACGAGCAGCACGTCGAAGGGATCCCGCTGGTCGCCGTAGTCCGGACCGTCCATGCCGGGAGAACCGACGGGCATGCCGGGGACCGCCAGACCCACGGCATCGGGCGCCTCCTTGACCAGACGGAGAACGTCGGCCGCAGGCACATGGCCTTCGACGGCGTAGCGGCCGACCACCGCGGTATGGCAGGAGCCGAGCTTCATCGGCAGCTTCATGCGTGCGCGAACCGCCGTGTTGCCGACGTCGTGCACCGTCACCCGGAAACCGTGCAACTCGACGTGCTTGATCCACTCCTTGCAGCAGCCGCACGAAGGGCTCTTCCACACCTCCATATGGAGAGGCTGCGTCTGCGCGCGCAGCAGGCCTGGCCCGAGCAGCGCAACGGCTCCGGTAGCCACCAGCAGTGCTCGACGAGCCTTGGCGGGCCGCGCCGGGTTAATGCTTGTGCGCATGCCCGTCACCCTTGGCACTCGACGCGGCAACCTTGATCTTGCCGACCATGCCGGCCTGGTAGTGGCCCGCGATCAAGCATGCGAAGTCGAAGTCGCCCGGCCGGTTGAAGGTCCAGACGATCTCTCCGGTCTTGCCCGGTCCCACGTGAGCCATGTACGGCTCGTCGTGTTCCATGGTCGGGAACTTGATCATCAGCTCGGCGTGCTTGTCGTTCTCGGCCTTCGTGCCGATCACGAACTCGTGCATGGTCTTGCCGGTGTTGCGCACGACGAACTTGACGGTTTCACCCTGCCGCACTTCGATGCGGTCGGGCGTGAAGCGCATGTTGTCGCCCATGCCGATTTCGATGGTCCGCTTGGCGGACTTGGCGTCCCCGGCGATCCCCCAGTCCTTCTGTTCCTTCTTGACCGGGCCGGCCCTCTTGGCATGGTCCTCGTCGCCGTGCGCCATCGCGGAGGCGGTGACGGCCACGAGCGCGGCCACGAGAAATTGCTTGAACTGCTTCATCAGGTTTCCTTCCTGTTGCGGATTGGACAGATGGAGAGTCGGCTCGCGCCGCTCAGTTGTGGCCTGCATGCCCGCCGCCGGGTTTGCGCACCTTGACTTCGACCTCTTGGCCCGGTTTCGCGACCGAGGGCATCGAGCCGGTACCTTCCGCCTTGAAGCGTGCCGGGTCCGGCAGTTCGCCGGTGAACTCGTAGGCCACCGTGCCGGGTGGGTGCTTGTACCAGCCCGGGTCGCTGTAGTCGCCGCGCTTCTGTCCCTTGCGGACCTTCACGACGCTGAACATGCCGCCCATGCCGACCGCACCGAACGGCCCCTGCCCTGTCATCATGGCCGCGGTGTTGTCGGGCAGCGGCATCTCCATCTCGGTCATGTCCTTCATGCCGCGCTCGCCCATCACCATGTACTCGGGCACGAGCTTGGTGATCTGCCGCGCGACACCGCGATGGTCCACGCCGATCATCGTCGGCACGTCGTGACCCATCGCGTTCATCGTGTGGTGGCTCTTGTGGCAATGGAACGCCCAGTCGCCTTCCTCGTCGGCGAGGAACTCGATCTGCCGCATCTGCCCGACCGCGACGTCTTCGGTCACTTCATACTTTCGCGTGCTCTTCGGCGTCGGCCCGCCATCCGTGCCCGTGACCAGGAACTCGTGCCCGTGCAGGTGGATCGGGTGGTTCGTCATCGTCAGGTTGCCGATGCGGATGCGAACCTTGTCCATGTGGCTCACCACCAGCGGGTCGATGCCCGGGAAGATGCGGCTGTTCCAGCTCCACAGGTTGAAGTCCAGCATCGTCATGATCTTCGGCGTGTAGCTGCCGGGATCGATGTCGTAGGCGTTGAGCAGGAAGCAGAAGTCGCGGTCCACCTCGTCGATCAGCGGATGCTTGTTCTTCGGATGCGTGATCCAGAAGCCCATCATCCCCATCGCCATCTGCACCATCTCGTCGGCGTGCGGGTGGTACATGAAGGTGCCGGGGCGGCGCGCGACGAACTCGTACACGTAGGTCTTGCCCGGCGGGATACCGGGCTGGTTCAGCCCCGTCACGCCGTCCATGCCGTTGGGCAGGCGCTGGCCGTGCCAGTGGATGCTGGTCAACTCGCCAAGTTTGTTGGTGACGAAGATGCGCACGCGGTCACCTTCGACCACCTCGATCGTCGGCCCCGGGCTCTGGCCGTTGTAGCCCCACAGGTGAGCCTTGAAGCCGGGGCTCATCTCGCGCACCACCGGCTCGGCGACGAGGTGGAACTCCTTCACGCCGTTGTTCATGCGCCAGGGCAGCGTCCAGCCGTTGAGCGTGACGACCGGGTTGTAGGGCCGGCCGGTGTTGGGCACCAGCGGCGGCATCGTGTCGGGCTTGGTCTGGATGACCGGCTCGGGCAATGCCGCCATCGCGACCTTGCTGACCGCTGCGGCGCTCACCGCGGCGGTCACTGCGCCAGCGCCGCCGATGAAGTTGCGTCGGGAAACCATGTTCGAGATCCTTGATTGAAGGGGTCAGTGGCCGGCGCCGCCGCCATCTACCGCTGCGGCGGCGGGGCCAGTGGGCGAGGCCACGGCCGCCTTGCCGATGAGCGCCATGTCGAGATCCGACTGGGCCAGCCAGAAGTCGCGCAGCGACTCGATGTATGCATTGACGCTCGTGATCTGGGAGCGTGCGTCGGCAAGGAGCTCGAAGACCCCGATGATCATTCCGTTGTAGCGCAGCCCCTGCTCTTCCGAGATCCGTTTCTTGAGCGGCACGATCTCATCACGCTGGTGGCGCGCGATGTCGTAGGCGGCCCGGTAGTTGCCATAGGCCTCGCGAACCTCCGAGCGGGCGTTGATCGCGGTCTCCGCCGCTCGATGCAGTGCCTGCATGTAGATCGCTTCGGCGAGTGCCACCCGGGCGCCGCCCCAATCGAAGAGGGGCAGTTCCAGACCGATCTCCCAGCCCGTCTGCCGCGGGGCCTCGTTGGACGTGTTGCGAACGAGCCCGAGTTCCAGCACGTTGATGAAACGCGTCGTGCGGGTCAGGCCCAGGTTCTGCGCGGTCTGCTCCGCGCCCAGCTTGGCGGCCTGCACGTCGAGTCGCTGGGACAGCGCGATCGCTTCGATGTCGGGCTGATTTCGCACCTCGGCCGGCAGGTCCGGCAGGCGCTCGGGCAGCTGGAACTGGGTCTGCTGGCCCCAGACGCCCATCAGGCGCGCCAGCCGCTCACGCGAAGCACGCTGCGCCTGGTCGGCGCGAGCGAGGCCCAGGGCGGCGTCGGCGTAGAAGGCCTGCTCGCGCGCCCGCGCCAGCTTGCTGAAGTTGCCGACCTGCTCCATGCGCCGAGCCAGCTCGGCGCTCGCTTCGGCCGTCTGCTTCACCTGCCGCATGTAGCGCACGGTCTCTTCGGCTGCGACGGCCTGGAAGTAGGCCTTGCGCGTCTCGGCCGCGCGCGACAGAACATCCATCGTGACTTCGCGCTTGACCTGCTCGAAGCGGCGCGCTTCCAGCCGCGAAACCATGGGCAGCGTCAACAGCCGTGCGAGGTTCAGGTGCAACCCGCGTTCCAGCTCGATCTCGTCGCCCTTCCGAAGGCGCCCGAACGAAAATCCGGGGTTCGGCAGGCGCCCGGCCTGCACGACCTCGGCCTCGGTGATGCCGAGGTCCTGAAAACGAGCCTGCAGACCGCGGTTGTTGAGCAGGGCGACCTGAACCGCATCGTCAACGCTGAGCGGCTTGGCGAGCAACTCCTGGACGCGGCGATCGATGGCGTCGGCATCGGCATCGCTGCGCGCCCAGCGGACGTCCTTGCCGAGCTTGTCCTTGGCCGCGGACTCGATCGACGAGAACCCCGCGTCCGGCGAGAAGCTGGCGCAGCCCGCAAGCACTGCGGAAGCCAGGAGGACGACGAGCAGGCCCGAGCGCCGCACGCTCGGGCGGTCGGGCGCGACACGCCCGAGATGGGAAGGTGAATTCATCCGCTTGACCTCAGTTCATCTTGTGCCCGCCGTGCCCGGCGGGTGCGCTGGCCGGCGCCGGCGTTGCCGGCTTCGAAGGCGCGTTGTTCGTGGCGGGTGCGTCAGGCTGCCGAGCCTCGCGCGCATAGGCCCGCCAGCCTCCGACGCGGTTGACGGTCTCGTTGGCTTCGCGCCAGGATCCCACGGGCTGTTCGGCGTGACGCTGGTAGCCGCCAAGCGTCGACTGGAACACCAGGTGCGGAACGGCGGCCGAGGAATCGAGTGGATCGGCTCTCTTGCCGGCCGCGGTTTGGGCCAGGCTCGCAGAGCAGACCGCAACCAGGAATGCCGGCGCAAGCCAGCGGAACATGGCAATCTTCATGACATCCTCGCTTGAGTCGGTCCGGCTCACCAGGCCTGCTGAGCAGGCGTTGGACCGGTTCACGATGCTGGTCGTATCGCCGCGGGGCGATCAACCAGGGTGGCAGTCAGGCGAGGATCAGGCGGGGAGGCCTGTGCGGCACGTGCGCAAAGACCGCTGGAAAGCGGGTTTCCAGGAAGGCAACAGCGGTTGATGTCGAATCCGCATGCGAAACGCTCACCCGCTCGAGCGCGGGCGCTGCGGCGCTGCAGCACGGAGCGCAACTGCTGCACTTCATCTTCAGCTGCGCCGAATGTCCCGTCGAAGGATCCGACGCCGTCTGGAGAACTTCGTTCACCGCCTCGGTTGCGCTGACGGAGTCGTCGAACCGGAGATCCTCGCGCGCATCAGCGGAGTCAACGTGCGTGGTGTGCTGAACGACCTCGCCAGACTGGCTGGGAGAGTGGTGTCCCGGCCCGCACCCACCCATGGTCACCGCTGCCAAGCCCTTCAGGGGGACAGCAGCAGCGATGAACCAGATGAGAAGGAGGCGAACCACACCCGACATACTCGGAACTTTACCCTAGTGCATTGAGAAACATCATCCTGCGCCGCAGTCTACGGATTGCCGTCCGACACGATCCGCTCAAAAGGCTTACGGAATCGTCATGTTTTCGAGACTTCTGGCCGACGGCGGTGGTTGGTCTGCGCCGGTCTCATCCGACGTCGGCCACCATGCGAACGCTAAGGACACGATCCCTGCTCGCCTCGTCGCCGGGCACGAACTGGAAGGTGCTTCCCCAAGCCCAAACCGAGCCGACAAGTTCAAGAAATCGGATCTCGCCTGCGGCGCCGCTGATGATCGCCTGGGCCTCTCCTCGTGCCCAGGTCGCCCGCAGGGCATGCTCACCGGGCGGCAGCCTCAAGCGGACAAAGGACTCTGGCACGGTCTCGGTCTGTGCACTTCCGTCGACGGTCAGCTTGACGACGTTGGCGGCATCAGCCCACCGCTTGCGCACCACGTACACCGTGAGCCTATCCGCCGAAACGGCGAATCGCTTGGCCTCGGCCTCCACGGTGGGCGGCGGCACGGGCGCACGGGTGCAGGTCAGCTTGTAGCGTGGCGCCTTGCCGACACGGTGACACCACGTGCCATCGGCATTTACCGGCCGAATGGGCTTGGACGCACACGCAGCGAGAAGCAGCGTGCCTGAGCCGAGCGCGATCAATGCGGCTCGGCGTCCCATCGTGGACTGAGTCTTTCGCATCAGACCTCCGGGCGTTCGCCCCCTACAACCGAGATCGGCTGGCTGCACCAGCCGGCGCTTCATCAGAGGGCTGTCGGTAGCCCGACGATGGGCGGACGACGCTACTGATTGGCCACGTCGTCTTGATGCCGCCCGCCCACCGCCGATGCATCAGCGATGCACGTGCGAGGTGGCTGTCGCGCCGCTCTGGTGACCACTGCGGCTCAGCCCACCGGGGACGTTGACTGCGCCTGCCTGGGAAGGCTTGCCGGCATTCGCAGCGTTGCGCGTGTCGCCCTGCACGCCGACGTAGACCGCCCCGGCTTCGCCACCGACATCGAGCCAGCCGTCGGCCGTAACCGGGTTACGCCTGGCTTCGATCGTCTCCGCGATGACCGCCGCTCGCGTCTTGCTGGGGTTGTTCGTCCCGACGAAGACCCAGCCCGCCTCGCCCCCGACTTCGCGCCAACCGTTGGCCGTAACCGGATTGCGCTTCCATGCCTCGAGTTCCTTGATGACGTCGGCGCGCGACTTTGCCGACGGCATTGCATGGGTCGTGAAGCCGGCTTCACCCGGAACCGCGGTGATGCCGGAGGTCGCCAGCGCGGGCAGAGACACGGCACTCACCAACGCGATCAGACTGAAACGGTACTTCATGATGGACTCCTGTGATGGGTGCACCTCTTGTGGGGGTTCACCGGTTGCGGTGCTTTCGTGCACCGTGGAGCCACTGTAGGAATCGCGCGCCGACAGACTGCTTGCCAGTCCATTACAACTTCGTCAAGTAGCGGCCCAACGTCATGCGATGCCAACTCGTGTACCGCTCAGACCCATGCTCTGCTCTGGCAAGGTGTGCGGCGCCCCCAATGCCACTGCCATGGTCAAAGGCATCGGCAAAGCCAATCGCTTCGGACTTGTGCTGCCGGTAAGGGACGGTCACGCCCGCTGCGCTGCCGCTGAACTCGACGGTACGTCCAGCCCGATCGCGGTGACGCCATCCGCCGATCTGGCGAACGGTTCGCCTTGGTGCATCCGGGCGATGGCGGCGACGATGGCCAGACCCAGTCCATAGTGCGAAGTGCCAACCTGGCGACGCGAGCGCTCGGCCTTGTAGAAGCGGTCAAACAAGCGTGGCAAATGCTCCGGCTCGATCGGAATGCCCTTGTTTTCTACCCAGATCCGTGACCGGCCACCTTCCGACTCGATCCGGACCCGAATGTTGGAGCCGGGCTCCGCGTAGCGGGTTGCGTTGCTCAACAAGTTGGACAACGCGCGGCGCAGAAGAGATATGTCAAAGGCACCCTTCGCGTCGCCATCGCATACGGCTGACAGACCCCGGTCATGAAGCGCTGCCTCGTGGTACTCGATGATCTCGACGAGTTCGGCGGCGAGGCTCGTCACCGGCGAACGGCGCGCGGTTGCGCCGCGGTCCGCTTGCGAAAGGAAGAGCATGTCGTTGACGATGATCGCGAGGCGCCTCAGATCCTCCAGGTTCTCCGCGATCACGTCTTGCAGTTCGGCCACAGGTCGCTCGCGCTGCAAGGCCAGCTCGCTCGAACCGATCAAGGTGGTCAGCGGCGTTCGAAGTTCGTGCGCAACGTCGGCGTTGAAGCCTTCCAATTGCGCGTAAGCGCGTTCGACACGCATCAGCAACGCGTTGAAGCGGTCGACCAGTGGCCGGAGTTCGAGCGGCTGTCCCGCTCCGTCCAGCCGCAGCCCTGCCCTTCCCAAAGCGACCGCGTCCACTTGTGCGGCCAATTCCTGCACCGGCAGAAGGCCTCTGCGGACCAGCAGGAACCCCGTCACGCTGACGACGCCCGCACCGATGAGTGATGCCGCCAACAGGATCCAACCGAGCCGCTTGAGCAGTTCCCTGTCGCGGCTCACATCAAGCCCAAGGACCACCCGCACGCCACCGGCGGCGCCCGCGGGCCATGTGTCTTCCCACGACACCTGCATAAACCGGCTGCCCGAAGCAGCATCCCCACCCTCGGGCGGCCGCGGAGCACTGAAGATCACCGCCCCATCGCTGGACGTGATGGACAGCGTCATGTCCTCATGGCCGGCGAGAAAGTCCTTGAGCTTGTGCTGCAACTCTTCGGCCGCCGAGCTTTCAGCCGTTTCCACGAGCGCATGTCGGACAACCGCGCTCTTCAACGCGAGTTCTTCATGCTGGCGGCTCTGCAGAAACCACAGGTTGACGGCATAGACCGTCCCGGACACGGCAAGCGCAGCGATCAATCCTTGCAGCGCCAGCCACCAGGAGAGGCGCGACCCAAGTGATTGCTCCACAGCCACGAGGTAGCGCCGCTTCACTCCTGGCGCTCCTCCATCACGTAACCCATGCCACGGACCGTGTGGATCAGCTTGACCTCGAACGGTTCATCCAGCTTCGCACGCAGCCGGCGTACGGCCACCTCGACGACGTTCGTGTCGCTGTCGAAATTGATGTCCCATACCTGTTCCGCCATCACGGTGCGCGACAGGACTACCCCGCGCCGACGCAGCAACAGCACCAGCAGATTGAATTCCTTGGGTGTGAGTTCGAGCCGCTTGCCAGCCCGTGTCGCCTTCCGTCGTGCCAGGTCGACCTCCAGGTCCGCCATCCGAAGACTCGTGGGCATCTGTCCATCGCGGTCTCCCCCGCCGCGACGCAACAGGGCCTGGACACGAGCCGCCAGTTCGGAGAATGAGAACGGCTTGACGAGGTAGTCGTCTGCGCCCCCGGTCAGCCCCTTGACCTTGTCTTCGACCGCGTCCCGGGCCGTCAGCATCAGTACGGGCGTCCTGCGCTGCTTGCGCAGTTCCGCGAGCACCTCGAAGCCGTCCCGTCCCGGCAGCATCACATCCAGGACGATCAGGTCGTAGGTGCCCTCGACAGCGAAATGAAGCCCGTCGATGCCGTCGTGGGCCAGGTCGACGACATAACCACTCTCCGACAAGCCCTTTTTCAGGTATTCCGCCAAGCGGACCTCGTCTTCGATCACGAGAATTTTCATTGGCAGATTCTCCACCAGCTATTACGTCGCAACGATTACGAGTTGGTCATCTATCGGTCCGCATTTGGTCAGCGCGGGGTTCCTCGTGCGCAGCCTGGTGGTCATCAACAATCTGACCAGGTCCACCATGCGCAGAAGCCCAATCTTCGCAGTCACCCGCACGCTTGCGTGCCGCTGCCATCATGGTCGGCTTCCCGATCTTCGCAACGGGTCAACACCAGAAGGCGCAAGGCACGCCCTACGGCACCAGCACGGCCGAGCCGGCCGGGCCTGCAACGCTCAAGCGAGCACAGCCGGCGATCCGCGGATTCAGTGGCCATGGCGTGGGGGTCCAACGATGACTCGGTCCGCTCGCCCCATACCGGCACCCGCTGTCAATCGGTCGCGCGCCCTCCTCGCCCCGCACGCAGCCCGTTCATACCACGGCGGCTTCTCCCGGTCGCTCCCACTGGACGCCTCTCCAGTTCGCTTCGTTCCTGCGCCAACGAGTCGATGATCGGGCAGTCGGGCCGGTCGTCACCATGGCAGCAATGCACGAGGTGCTCCAGCGTCGCCTTCATGGCCTGGAGCTCCTCGAGCTTCTCGTCCAGTTCCTCGATGTGGGCGAGTGCCAGCGCGCGCACCTGCCGGCTCGGACGCTTGCGGTCCTGCCAGAGCCCGAGCAGCTCGCGGATCTGCTCAATGGAAAAGCCCAGGTCGCGAGACTGGCGGACGAAGCGCAGCGTGCTGACTTCCTTCTCTGTGTACTGGCGGTAGCCGGACTCGGTTCGCACCGCTTCCGGGAACAGCCCGACGCTCTCGTAGTGGCGAATCATCTTCGCCGACACCCCCGAGGCCTTGGCCGCTTCACCGATGTTCATGCTCATGTGATGCTCCCTGACACGGCCACGGGCTGTGATGGCTCCAGCCGCGGCGCAACTGGCGCATCAGCGGCCCCCTGCCAGCGACGCAGCGTCAGCGCATTGGCCACGACGCTCACGCTGCTGAAGGCCATCGCTGCGCCCGCGATGACGGGGTTCAGCATGCCCAGCGCGGCCAACGGGATGCCCAGCACGTTGTAGCCGAACGCCCAAAACAGGCCCTGCTTGATCTTCGAATAGGTCCGGCGCGAGATGTCCAGCGAGTCCGCCACGAGCCGCGGGTCGCCGCGCATGAGCGTGATGCCGGCCGTCTCGGTCGCCACGTCGGCGCCGCCCGCCATCGCGTACGACACGGACGCCGCGGCGAGCGCAGGGCCGTCGTTCAGGCCATCGCCGACGAACGCGACCACGGCGCCGGCGTCGCGCAGTTCCTTCACGACGGCCGCCTTGTCGCCCGGCAAGACTTCGGCACGCACCTCGTCGATGCCGAGTGCCTTCGCGACGGCCTCGGCCGCGCCGCGGTTGTCCCCGGTCAGCATGACCGTCCTGATGCCCAGCTGATGGAGCCGCTCCACCGCTGCGGCGGCGCTTTGCTTGATGGTGTCACCGAACGCCAGCAGGCCCAGCAGGCGCCACTGGTCGCCTTCCGATCCGACCAGCCAGGACACGGTCTTCCCCTGCCCTTCGAGCCGCCGCGCCTCGCCCAGCAGATGGCCTTCGTCCAGCTGGAGCTCGCGCAGCATCCGCGTGCTGCCCAGCGCCAGTTTCCGGCCTTTGACCGTGCCTTCGACACCACGACCCGGAAGCGCCTTCGCATCGTGGGCTTCGGGAACCGGCAGCCGTTCTTCGCGCACCTTGTCCATCACCGCCACCGCGAGCGGATGGCTGCTCGACTTCTGGAGCGCGGCCGCGAGGCGCAGCACCTCATCACGACTGGTTCCTTCGGCCGCCGCCACCGCCGCGAGCGAAGGCTTGCCCTCGGTCAGCGTACCGGTCTTGTCGAAGGCAACCACCGTCACCGCATGCGCGACCTCCAGCGCTTCGGCGTCCTTGATGAGGATGCCGTGTCGCGCGGCGACCCCGGTACCGGCCATGATGGCTGTCGGCGTCGCGAGGCCCAGCGCACAGGGGCAGGCGATGACCAGCACGGCCACCGCGTTGATCAGTGCGTGTTCCCAGTCCCCCGTGAAGGCCCCCCAACCGAGGAAGGTCGCCAGCGCGATGACCAGGACGACCGGTACGAACACCGCGCTCACGCGATCGACGATGCGCTGGATCGGCGCCTTGGCCGCCTGCGCCGACTCGACCATGCGGATGATGCGGGCCAGCGTCGTCTCCGCACCGATGGCGGCCGTGCGAACGGTCAGCGCGCCTTCCGCGTTGATGGCGCCCCCGGTGACCTTGTCTCCGGGGCCCTTGGGCACCGGCAGGCTCTCGCCGGTGATCAGCGACTCGTCGATGTGGCTGCGACCCTCGACGATCTCGCCGTCCACCGCGACGCGGTCACCCGGCCGGATCACGACGATGTCGCCGACGATGACCTGTTCCACCGGAATGTCGACTTCCGCTCCATTCCGGCGCACCCGCGCGGTGGTCGGCCGCAACGCGTTCAGTGCGCGGATGGCGTCGGCGGTTTGCCGCTTGGCCCGGTGCTCCAGCCACTTGCCCAGCAGGACCAGCGTGATGACGGCCGCCGACGCCTCGAAGTAGAGGTGCGGCATGCCGTGCCCGGCGTGCTTGAACATGAGATACACGGACAGCCCGTAGGCCGCGGAGGTGCCCAGCGCCACCAGCAGGTCCATGTTGCCGGTCTTGGCGAGCACGGCCTTCCAGCCAGCCCGGTAGAAGCGCCAGCCCAGCCAGAACTGGACCGGCGTCGCCAGCGCCAGCTGTGCCCAGCCGCCCAGCATCCAGTCGATGCCGAAGAGCGACAGCAGCATCGGCGCGATCAGCGGCAGGGTCAGTGCTGCGCTTGCCGCCACGGGCCACCAGACCGGCAGTCGAGTGGCCGCCTCGGGCTTCTCCTCCTGGAGGTCCTTCGCCGCGTAGCCGGCCTTCTCGATGGCGGACTTCAGGACCGATACCGGCACCGTGGACAGTGCCTGGATGGTCGCCTTCTCGGTCGCCAGATTGACGGTGGCGCTGGAGACACCTGGAACCTTGCGGAGCGCCTTCTCCACGCGCGAGACGCAGGAGGCGCACGTCATGCCTTCGACCAGGAGCGCCGTCTCGGTGGTCGCGACGTCGTAGCCGGCCTTGCGGACGGCCGCCGCCAGGGCGTCTGCCGTCACGGAAGCCTCGGCGTTGACGGATGCCTGCTCCGTCGCCAGGTTGACGCTCGCCTCCTTGACGCCGGGAACCGCCTTGAGCGTCTTTTCGACGCGCGTGACGCACGAGGCGCAGGTCATCCCGGTGACCTGGAGCTTGATGCCGTGCGGGTTGGCGAGTGTGGAGGTGTTCATGGGTGCCTCGGTGTGGAGCTCAGTGTGTTCGCATCCTCATGGTTCTAACGATGGCAAGGTCAAGACTCCTGTTGGCGATTGCCTACAGGCCTCAGGGTCTCTTCAGCCGATCGGTTGACATTCCAACGGTGGCAAGGTCGAGAGTATGGGTGTCGGCAACAGCCTCACTGGAGAAAGCGATGATCACCTTCGAAGTCAACGACATGACCTGCGGCCACTGTGTCAGCACCATCACTAAGGCGCTGAAGGCCACGGACAAGGACGCCAGGGTCGCGATCGACCTGGCCTCGCACCGTGTGCAGGTGGAGCCGACCTCGGCCGACGCCGAGGAACTGGCCGAGGCCATCAAGGACGCGGGTTACACGCCGGTGCCCGTGCAGGCCGGACCGACCGCTCCCGACAAGCTGGCGGGCTCATGCTGCGGGAACTGCCACTGAGGCCTTTGCGAGCGGCTTCGATCGGAGGGCCGTCGATGTCAGCCAGATCGCGCCGGCAGGCCTTGCCGGCAAGGCCTCGTGCTGCATCTCGGCCGCAACCCGTCGAGTCAGACCAGTTCCTGAACGAGACTCGCGATGGTGGGCCTAGCTAGCACGCGGAAACTGCTCGCGCACCGCGGTTCTCTCGCTGATGCCGAGCACGAGTCCGACCTGCTCCTCGTCGGCGGTGCGCTTCGGCTCGGTCATCCGCGACGGCCAGGAATCCGCGCTCGGCATCGCGCCGGCGCGCATCAACGAGAACGCCGCGACGGTGGTCACGGCGGTCAAGGACAAGTTGGCCATCGCGCCTGAACACCGTCCCCAGCGCGGCGATCATCGTCAGTTCGACGTCGCATTCAGCACTCACATGCAGCCGCTTGACGAGGACCTGACGCAGTCGGCATTCTTGGTCGATGCTTCAGGTCAACGCCGTGGGCCGCTGGCGTGGCGCGGCGATGGCCCGGGAGGTCATCATCGCAAGGGCGTGCTCGTGTTTGCGCCGGTGGAGCCTCAACCTGCGACGGTCGAACTCCAGATCCAGCGCAGTGGCGAGAGCGTTCCGCGCAGCTTCAAGTGGCGTCTCGAATGAGCATCGGGATGCGTGATCGCGCTGAAGTGATGGGTTCCGTGAACTGCGGCGGGCGCCTGATTGGCTCAGGCGGCATGTTCTGTGTCGTGAACTTTGCGTGGTGGATTGTCAGGACCCGCTTGGCAAGCAACGTCAGGCGCCCGAATCGGAGCCGTGGTGGAGGGTTTGCCCGCGGCCATGGCCTGCAGCAGGCGAGGCAGCATGGCATGCAAGCGCAAGCGTCGGTTGAAGCGGAACTGCAGGTCGGCCACAGCTAGATCGGGTTTGATTCGCGTCGACGGCATGCGATCCGTCCATCCCAGGCTGCCTGGCGGCTGGAGCGACGCGCTGGCACTGTTGCAGTAGCATGGCCAACGAAGAGATGCGTGCCGTCGCTGCCTCCGCAGTTCGCCTGCGCTGAAGAGGGTCCCTCCATGAAGATCTCGATCATCCCCGCCTTGGCTGTCGGAGTGCTCGTGCTTGCTCTGCCCCCAACTGCGCTAGCCCAGTCGGCGTCCAACAGCGCCCCTCCCACATCGGCGGTGCCGGATCTGAAGTCCTTCGATGCCCGACTGGCAGAGGCACAGACGCAGTTGCAACGCATGCAGGAGCAGATGGATCGACTGCGCAAGATCACGGATCCGGGTGAACGCCAGGCGCTGCTCAATCAGCATTGGGTGGCCATGCAGAACGCGATGAACGCCATGCATGGGATGTGGGGTCCGGGCATGATGGGCTGTTGCAGCGCTGGGGGCGGCCCGATGCATGGGTCAGGCATGGTGCGCAGCAGCGGGCCGATGGGCTGGAGCGCGATGCGCGACCACTACTCGCGGTTGACCCCTGATCAGCTGAAGCAGCGCCAGTACATGATGGACCAATACATGGGCATGCAGCAGATGATGATGGATCATCTGATGATGCGTCAGGAGTGGATGGCCCCCGCACCGCCGCCGGCCGTCAGGTAACCGGTCCCGCTGGATCGGCACAATTGCAGGAACGGCCTGGGACGTCGTATGACAAGGCAACACACCGCGCCACATCGAGGTGCCACATCGGTGGCCCGCGCCGCTCGGCCCACTTCCCCGGTCAGCGGAGATTCGAGCATTGCGGCCGACGCTGCCGCGGTTGAGGCTGAACTTGACGACGCCCTCGCAGCGACCTTCCCGGCCAGCGATCCTGTCGCAATCGACCCACCTCCAGCGCCGGGCGCACGAACCGGAGTCAGGGTTGCGGCACGGAAGCAAGGCAAGGGTCGATAGGCGACGGGGCAGCACTGGCACGCCGCAGCCGTCGCCGAGCATGACTCACGTCGTCACTGAGACTTGCATCAACTGCAAGTACACGGCCTGCGTCGGCGTGTGTCCGGTGGATGCCTTTCGAGAGGGCGCAAATTTTCTGGCGATCGACCCGGACGATTGCATCGACTGCGCCTTGTGCGTCCCGGAGTGCCCGGTGGAGGCAATCTGCTCCGAACCGGACCTGCCGACAGACCAACTCGAGTTCTTGAGCATCAATGCGGAAGTGGCGGCTGCGTGGCCGGTCATCACGCGAGAGAAGCTCGAGTTGCCCCAGGCCGCCTACTGGGCAACCGTGAAGCACAAACGTCACCTGCTGCAACGATGACAGTCCGAGGGGCCTCTACCGCATCGGCGGGTCGTCACCGGCTTGATCCGGCATCTCGTGCCTGCGTCGCCCTGCGACACGGAACACGCCCTCGCTCGCGGGCAACACTAGCGTGATCGCCGCGCTCACGACGTCGATCAGGTACAGGCCTGTCCCTATGGCGACCCCGACAGCGCCCACGGCCCAGATGCCGGCCGCGGTGGTCAGCCCATGGACCTGCCCCTGCGTGTTCTTCAGGATCATGCCGGCGCCCAGGAATCCCAACACCGCGGCCAGCAGCTACCGCCCGACCGGCTCGGCGTCAACCAGATTCATGCCGATAGTGTCCGCCATGGCCGAAGCTCCTCCAGATCGACCACTCCCGGCTCAGGAGGGCTGCCGCCACCGCGATGGGGCAGAAGCCATCGGCGACTTCGTCAACGACGTCCATCAGCCGAACTGCCGCCGGAAACGACGCACCCCCAGGGCGAAGATCAACACGCCGAGAATGCCGATCGCGAGCATCGAATCCCACAGCAGTTCCAGACCGGCCCCTTTTAGGAAGATGCCGAAGCTGACGTCGATGTAGTGACGCATCGGCGAAGCCAGCGTCACCCAACGCATCCACGTCGGCATCGCCTCCGGCGGTGTCCACAGGCCGGAGAGCAGAAGGATCGGGCCCATGACGAGCAGGCTGAGCAGGCCGACCTGCGCAAGGTTGCGCGCCACCGTGGCGATGAAGAGCCCGATGCCTGCGTTCGTGAAGATGTAGAGCGTCGTGACGACGTAGAACAGCCCGAGGCTGCCTCGCACAGGCACTGCGAACAACGGGCCGAGCACCGCGAACAGGCTCAGGCTGACGCCCACCAGGATCACGACAGACATCGCGAGCACCTTCGGGAACACGATCTGGAACGGCGTCAGCGGCGACACCAGCAGCTGTTCCACCGTACCGCGTTCCTTCTCCTTGACCATGGCCGCTGCCGGCAACAGGATTGAAAACAGCGTGATGCCCTCCAACAGCTCCGACAAGGGCATGAACCAGGTGTCCGTCAGGTTCGGGTTGAACCACATGCGCTGGTCGTTGACCACCGAGGGGAGTTCGTTCAGGTCCGCGATCGACAGCCCCTCGCGCTGCAGCACGGTCGCCAGGCTGTACTCGCCAACGATCTGCGCCGCATAGCTGGTCGCCAGGTAGGCCGGCATGGGGTGGGTGGCATCCACCTGCAACTGCACGGTGGCCGCTTCACCGCGCTGTATCGCTTCGCCAAAGCCCGGGGCGATGTCCAGCGCCAGCATGACCTGACCGCGGTCCAGCAGGCCGATGGCATCGCGCGCACTGCCGAGTTCTCCTTCGAGTCGGAAGTACGGGGGACGGAAGCGGTAGATCAGATCCCGCGAGGCCGCGCTGTGGTCGGCGTCCAGCACCACCATCGGCGCGCGGCTCAGCTGCAGACTGACGCTGCTGCCCTGCAGGTAGATGTTCGCGGTGAAGACGAAGGCCATGAAGCTCAGCAGGATGGGGTCGCGCAGCAACTGCCGGACCTCCTTCAGGGTCATGACCCCCAAACGGCGCCACCAGACAGCGAGCGTGCGCCTCGGCAGTTGGGCGGCATTCATGCGCGAGGCCGCTTGCGGAACAGCAGGAAGCCGGCGCAGAACAGCGCTGCCGTGTAGGCTGCCAGGGCGAGGAGATCCGGCCACAGCACTTCGATCCCGACGCCTTTGAGGAAGCTGCCGACCACGATATTCGTGTAGTACATCGCCGGCAGCAGCCTGGCCTCCAGCCCTCCCTCCGCGCCGAGCGAATCCACGGGCATCAAGAAGCCCGAGTAGTCGAGCGCCGGGATCATCGTCGCGACCACCGTGACCACGATCGCGGCCAGCTGGGTACGCACCAGCAGCGACACCAGCAGTCCGATGCCCGTCGTGCACATCACGAACAGGACCGAGGCGAGAAAGAAGAACCAGGCATTGCCCTTGAACGGCGCCCCGTAGTGCTGCGTGGCGATCAACCACAGGACCACGACGTTGACGACCGCGATCCCCACGTAGGGCGCAAGTTTGCCGAGGAGGAATTCGCCCCGGCTCACGGTGGATGCGTAGATGTTGTAGATCGACCCGGTCTCCCGTTCGCGCACGACGCCCACGGCCGTCAACAGTGGTGGCACGAAGATCATCACCAGCATGATCAGCTTCGGTGCCAGTGACCAGATGCTCTTGGCGCTCTGGTTGTACAGGTAGCGCACTTCCAGGCTCACCGCCTGGGTGCGCGACCGCGCGTCGTCCAGGGTCAGACCGCGCGTCTGCGACAAATGCCGGGCGAGCAACTCGGCGCTGAAGTGGGCGTTGATCGCGGCCACATAGCCCTTGGTGGTCTGCGCGCGAGACGGGATCGTGCCGTCGACGAGTGTCTGCACGTGGGCCGCGCGTGCTGATCGCAGGGCCTTCTGAAAGCCCGGCGGGATGACGATGGCGGCGCGGACCTTGTTGTCCTTGAGCAATGGGGCCAGCTCTCGCTCGCT
>NZ_AZND01000020.1:0-33381 GCF_000576205.1 Methylibium sp. T29
CGCGCGCCGGTCGGCCGGGCCGCCACACGGCGGCCTTGCCTTTGGCCGGTGCAGCGCCGAAGCTAACAGGCTGGTGCGATGGAAGTGCACGCGGTGCCGGGGCCGACGACGCTCCGACCGGCACGCGGCGCCAGCACGGCGGAGCGTCCCGCCCGGGTGACCGGGCTCCACGAGGGGAACGCCATGCCTGCCTTCATCACACTGGTGAACTTCACCGACCAGGGCGCACGCAGCATCAAGGACTCGCCGGAGCGCTTCGAGGCCTACAAGGCGCTGGCCGAGGGCCTGGGTGTCACGGTCAAGAGCGTGCACTGGACCCAGGGCCCCTACGACCTGGTGCTGATCACCGAGGGCCCCGAGGAAGGCGCAATGCTCAGCGCGCTGAAGATGGCGCAGCTGGGCAACGTGCGGACGCAGACGATGCGCGGCTACTCGGCCAGCGAGATGCGCGGCTTCGTCAAGAAGCTCGGCTGAGCATGCCAGCGCCCGTCATGCGGGCGCCGGGCATCAGGCCGACGTGAGGCCGAGTCGCTCGAACAGCGCCTCGTCGCGCTCGACGTCCGGGTTGCCGGTCGTCAGCAGCTTGTCGCCGTAGAAGATGGAATTGGCGCCGGCCAGGAAGCACAGCGCCTGGATCGCGTCGCCCATCTCCTGGCGGCCTGCCGACAGCCTCACGTAGGCGGTCGGCATGGTGATGCGGGCGACGGCGATGGTGCGCACGAACTCGAAGGGGTCGAGCTTGTCGCTGCCGGCCAGCGGCGTGCCCTCGACCTGCACCAGTTCGTTGATCGGCACCGACTCCGGGTGCGGGTCCAGGTTGGCCAGCTGCGCCACCAGCCCGGCGCGCTCGCGCCGGCTCTCGCCCATGCCGACGATGCCGCCGCAGCACACGTTCATGCCGGCGTCGCGCACGTGCGCCAGCGTCTGCAGGCGCTCCTCGTAGACGCGCGTGCTGATGATGCGGCCGTAGGCCTCCGGCGCGGTGTCGAGGTTGTGGTTGTAGTAGTCGACGCCCGCTTCCTTCAGCGCCTGCGCCTGCGGCTTGCTCAGCATGCCCAGCGTGCAGCAGGCCTCGAGGCCGAGCGACTTGACCTCGCGGACCAGCTCGACCACCTTCTCGATGTCGCGATCCTTGGGCTCACGCCAGGCCGCGCCCATGCAGAAGCGCGTGGCGCCGGCCGCGGCGGCGGCCTGCGCCGCCTGCCGCACCGTGGCCACATCCATCAGCTTGTCGGCCTCGACACCGGTGTCGTGGTGGACCGACTGCGGGCAGTAGGCGCAGTCCTCCGGACAACCGCCGGTCTTGATGGAGAGCAGCGTCGAGCGCTGGACCGCGTTGGCATCGAAATGCTCACGGTGCACCTGCTGGGCACGGAAGATCAGGTCGTTGAACGGCAGAGCGAACAGGGCCTCGATGGCCTCCACGCTCCAGCGTTCGCTGGACGGATGCACATGGACGGGCGCCGGGCGCACGAGATGAACAGGCTGGGTGGCAGTCATCCCGCCATTGTGCCTGCTGACGCCGTGCCGGCGTCGTGCCCGGTTCAGCGCTCGCCTGCCGCCAGCCAGGCGAGCAGGCCCTGCCCCGCGGCGCGGCCGGTGGCGAAGCAGGCATTGAGCAGGTAGCCGCCGGTCGGCGCTTCCCAGTCGAGCATCTCGCCGGCGCAGAACACGCCGGGCAGCGCCCTGAGCATCAGCCGCTCGTCGAGCGCCTCGAGGCGCACGCCGCCAGCGGTGCTGATGGCCTCGTCGACCGGCCGGGCCGCCACCAGCCGCAGTGGCAGCGCCTTCAGGGCCGCGGCGAGGCGCGCGGCGTCGTGCAACTGCTCCTTGTCGAGCAGTTCATGCAGCAGCGCGGCCTTCACGCCGTCGATGCCGAGCCGGCTCTTGAGGTGGGTCGACAGCGAGCGCGGTCCGCGCGGCCGAGCCACTTCAGCGGCCACCCAGTCCGGGTTGCGATCCGGCAGCAGGTCGAGCGTGAGGCTCGCCTCGCCGTGCGCGGCGATCTCGTCGCGCAGCAGCGCCGAGGCGGCATAGACCAGGCTGCCCTCGACGCCCGTCGCGGTGACCACGAACTCGCCCTGGCGGTGGAAGCGGCGGCCGTCGGAGGTCTCGGTACTCAGCACCACCGGCTTCACCGGCGCGCCGGCGAAGCGCTCGCGCAGGTGGGCGCTCCAACCCGGCGCCCGGCCGGCGTGCCCGATGTCGAACCCGCAGTTCGACGGCTGCAGCGGCGCCACATCGACACCGCGTGCGGCGAGCCCCGGCAGCCAGGCCCCGTCGGAGCCGAGACGCGCCCAGCTGGCGCCGCCCAGCGCCAGCAGCACGGCGTCGGGGCGCACGGTGCGCTCGCCGGTCGGGGTCGCGAAACGCAACGCACCGTCGTCGGTCCAGCCGCACCAGCGATGGCGTTGATGGAAGCTCACCCCGGCACCCCGAAGGCGCTGCAGCCAGGCCCGCAGCAGCGGTGCGGCCTTCAGGTCGCTCGGAAAGACCCGGCCGGAACTGCCGACGAAGGTCGCAATGCCCAGCGCGTTGGCCCATTGCCGCAGCGCGGACGGATCGAAGTCCGTCAGCCAGGGCGCGAGTTGTGCCTGCCGCGGGCCGTAGCGAGTGAGGAAGTCCTCGAAGGGCTCGCCATGCGTCAGGTTGAGTCCGCCCTTGCCGGCGAGCAGGAACTTGCGTCCGACCGACGGCATGGCGTCGTACAGGTCGACCTGCACGCCGCCGGCCACCAGCACCTCCGCGGCCATCAGGCCGGCGGGGCCGCCGCCGATGACCGCTGCGCGTCGAGCGCCGCTCATCTGCGGAACGGCCGCAGCGCATGCGCGGTGCGGCCGGAGGGGGCGTGGAAGGTCGGAGGCGGCTTCATGGGCGGCGCAGTGTGCCACGCGAGTCTGCCGGCCCGGCATTGCCGCGGGGAATGTCGTGGCCGGCTGTTCGGCCAGGTCAGCTCTTGCCCTGCAGCATCGTGTAGAAATAACTTTAAGAAATGAGTTTAATCATTTAAAAACAATAGCTTATGATCTGTTTTTAATGTGATTAATCACTTGAAGTTGCAGGACGCAATGCCGTCTTCAGCTGCTGGCCCAGGTCAGGCCGCGCCTCGTAGGGATCGCTGGGATTGCGGCCCTGGACGATGTCCTCCATCCGCGCCCGCACGCCGGCCAGGGCCTGTGGGTGGCTGTAGATGTAGAAGCGGCCTTCGCGCACGGCATCGAACACGAACTGCGCCACCTGCGCCGCGCTGACCCGCCCTGATTCCACGGCCTTCCCGATCATCGCGTGCGCGACGCGCTGGCTTTGCGTTGCCCGCTGCCCACGCAGCGCGGTCGGCCGGTTGCGGTGGCTGTCCCCGATCCCGGTCGGCACGAAGTAGGGGCAGAGCACCGAGGCACCGACACGTTCGGTGACGAGCCGCAGATCCTGGTACAGCGTCTCGCTGAGGGACACCACGGCATGCTTGGTGACGTTGTACACGCCCATGTTCGGCGTGTTCAGCAGCCCGGCCATCGACGCCGTGTTGACGATGTGCCCTTCGTAGCCCGCGTCCTGCGCCGCGGCCGCCAGCATCATCGGCGTGAACACGCGGACACCGTGCGCCACGCCCATCAGGTTGACCCCGATGACCCACTCCCAATCCTTCAGCGTGTGCTCCCAGATCAGCCTCCGGCACCGACGCCGGCGTTGTTGAACACCAGGTGCGGCGCGCCGAAGCGCGCCAGCGTCGCAGCCCCGAGCGCCTCGACCTCGGCGGCCTGCGCCACGTCGAGCCGGAACGGCAGCACCTCGGCCCCCAGCGCCTCGATCTCGGCCACCGCGCGCTCCAGCGCATCAGCCTGCACGTCGGCCATCACCAGCTTCATGCCCTCGCGCGCGGCGATGCGCGAGGCCTCCAGGCCGAAACCGGAACCGGCCCCGGTGATGACCGCGGTGCGGCCGGCGAACTGCTGGATCATGCCGTCGTGTCCTTCTTGATCTGGAAGCCCAAACGGGGGAAATGCACGCGCACCTGCCCTGCCCGGTCGTCGCGGCGCTCGACCGTGACGGTCTCCCGCGTCAGCCCCACCAGCGGCCCGACCACCGGGTCGCGACCGTAGTCCACCGCCGACACCGCCACGCGCTCGCCGGCCTCGAAGCCCAGGCCCGGCATCACGCTCACCGGTGCATGCGCCTTCGCCCCGGCCGCGATGGTCAGGGCCTCGTCCTCGCCGAGCGCTTCGGGTCGGCCGTGGCCGAAAGCCAGCACGCGTGCATGCCAGGCCAGCAGGTTCGGGTAAGCGTCCAGGATCCCGGCCACCGGCGGCGCGCTCTTCACGAACCACACGCAGTGCGCCACCGAGAAGTCCGCGATGCTCGCCGTGCCGCCGCCCAGGAAGGCGCGCCCGTCGGCCAGCCGCTGTTCGATCCAACCCAGGTGGTTGTGCAGCTGCGCGGTGGCGTCGCTCACGGTCGGCCAGTGCAGCCCCGTGGTCATCGCGGCGCGATCGGCGCCGAACGCCTTCAGCACCTCGGGCGGCGCGCCGGCGAAGATGGCCGCCATGCCGGCGGGCTGCAGCGTGTAGGGCACGGCGGTCCAGAACAGCGTGAAGTCGGCCCATTGCGCGATCAGCGGTGCCTCGCCCGCCGATTCGGCCGGATAGAGCGTGCGCTCGGGCGCATGGGCCTCGATCACGCGGGCGATCAGCGCGGTATCGCAGTAGATGTCGGCACCGACCTGCAGCACGGGCGTCTTGCGGTAGCCACCGGTCAGCGCCACCAGGTTCGGCTTGGGCATCATGATCGGGATGGTCACGCTGCGCCAGGCCAGCCGCTTGTAGCCCAGGATGAGCCGGGTCTTCTCGGCGAACGGCGAGGCCGGGTAGTGGTGCAGGATCAGGTCGCTCATGGGGTGGAGGCTCCGGGGAGGGTCGGTGGTGCGGCGCGGTGCGCGGGCCGTGGCGCGAAGAGGCGGCGGAAGGTGTCGGACAGGTCGCGCACCTCGGCGCCGTCGAGCACCCCCTTGGCCGCCAGCAGCCGGTGCAGCCGCGGCAGGTGGTAGTGCGGCACGGCCGGGTACAGGTGGTGCTCGAGGTGGTGATTCACGTGGTGCGGGAACAGCAGTGCGCGGCCCAGCAGGTTCAGCAGCGTGTCGGCGGCCCGGCCGCTCTTCGCCGGGCCGGTGAGGTTGCTGCGCGCCGCCGTCAGCGGTGAGCCGAGATCGGTGACCGCGCCGTGCTCGCAGATCGCGCGCAGCCGCAGGATGGGCTGCAGCACCGTCAGCAGCGGCAGCGCCCACAGCACCGCGTACTGCGCCAGCCCCTGCCAGCCCCCGAGTCCGAAGCTCGCTGCCGGCAACGCGAGCTGCGCGGCCACGACCCACCACCGGTCCTGGCGCGCGGCGCGCCGCAGGTCCGCAGAGGTGTCGTTCAGCAGCTTCTGCGACCGCAACGCACCCTCACCCCCCATGGCCGTCTCGTCGCGGATCGCCGGCGCGCCGAAGAAGTAGGCGTAGGTCTTCCAGGCATTCGCGCCGAGCAGGTCCGTGCCGAGCTTCTTCCACAGATAGGCCACGCCGCGCGGATAGCACCGTGGATCGCGGTGTCGGGGTCCTGCGGACCGTAGAGGTGGTTGTGGTGCAGGCGGTGGATCACGCGGTAGGTGCACATCGAGATCCCACCGGCCATGCCGATCAGTCGCCCCAGCACGTCGTTGAGTCGCCGGCTCGACAGCAGTCGGTAGTGCGCCGCCTCATGGGCCAGGATGAAGAAGCCGTGCTGCTGCACCCCGACCACGAGAACGCTCGCCAGCACCCAGGGGCTGGGCCAGACGGCCAGCCCGAACGTGATCGCCGCGGCACTGACGCCGACGCTGAGCGCCAGCGCGCCCATCGAGCGGCAGTCGTTCAGGCGCGTCAGCGGTGCGAGCTCCTGCGCGCCGAGCACGCGGCGCGCGGCAGCCGCGCCCTGCCCGGCGCGCGCCACGGTCGCGGCCAGCGGACGCAGATCCTCGCGGAACTCGTCACCCGCTTGCGTCGGTGGCGTGCCGTGGTTCATGAGGGGCTCCTGCGCGGCGTCCAGCCTGAAGCTTCGACGGCTCGACGGGCCTGCCGGTTCCGGCCGGGGCTCAGACCAGCTTCACCAGCTGCTTGCCGAAATTGCGGCCCTTCAGCAACCCGAGGAAGGCCTGCGGCGCACCGGCCAGGCCCTCGGCGACGCTCTCGCGGTACTTGAGCCGGCCGCTCGCGACCGCCGCACCCAGTTCCTTCAGTGCCTGCGGCCACAAGGCCGTGTGCTCGGTGACGATGAAGCCCTGCAGCTTCATCCGGTTCACCAGGATCAGCGAGGGGTTCTGCATCGGGATCGGCTCGCCGTTGTAGCCGGCGATCATCCCGCAGAAGGCGATGCGGCTGAAGGCGTTGGCGCGCAGCATCACGGCGTCGAGGATCAGGCCGCCGACGTTCTCGAAGTGACCGTCGATGCCGTTCGGACAGGCCGCCTTCAGCGCCGCGCTCAGCGACTTGAGATCCGGGTGCTGGCGATAGTCGATGCAGGCGTCGAAGCCCAGCTCGCCGCTGACGTAGGCGCACTTCTCCGGCCCGCCGGCAAGGCCGACCACGCGGGCACCGCGCGCCTTCGCCAGCTGCCCCACCGCACCGCCGACCGCACCGCTCGCCGCGCTGACCACGACCGTCTCGCCGGCCTGCGGCGCGATGATCTGCGTGAGGCCGTACCACGCCGTCACGCCCGGCATGCCGACAGCGCCCAGGTAGGCCGACAGCGGGATCTGCGTGGTGTCGACCTTCTGCAGCGCGCCGCGCTGCCTGGCGTCGACCGTCTGGTAGAGCTGCCAGCCGCCCATGCCGACCACGGCATCGCCGACAGCAAAGGACGCGTGGCGCGAGGCCACCACCTCGCCGACGGTGCCGCCGATCATCACCTCGCCCAGCGGCTGGGGCTGGGCGTAGCTGCGGGCCTCGTTCATGCGGCCGCGCATGTAGGGGTCGAGCGACAGGTAGTGGTGGCGCACGCGCACCTGGCCGTCCTCCAGCTCGGCCAGCGGCGTCTCGACGAGGCGGAAGTTGTCGACCGTCGGTTCGCCATCGGGCCTCGAGGCGAGCAGGATCTGCTGGTTGATCGTTGCGGTCATGGTGTGTCTCCGGTGCGGATTTCAGTCGGAGCCGCTGCCGTCAAGACGGCGCTGCAGCGACTTGGGCTCACGCGCGCCGGCCGGCAGCGCGCGCAGGTACTTGAAGGTGCCTGTCGCATGTGCGCACAGCACGCCGTCCTCGCCGAGCACGCGGCCTTCGCAGAACGCCAGCGTGGCCGTGCGGTGCAGCAGCCGGCCGTGGCAACGCAGCAGGCCCTCGCCGGGACGCAGGAAGCTGGTCTTCATCTCCACGGTCACGACGCCGGGGCCGAGCCCGGCCTGCGCGAAGTTGCTGCTGCGCGCGGCATGCGCCATCGCGACGTCGAGCAGGGTCATCGTCAGACCGCCGTGGGCGACCTGGAAGGAATTGGTCAGCGCGTCCACGACGCGCACCGTGATCTCGGCCTCGCCGTCGGAAAGACGGACCAGTTCGAAGCCGAGCTGCTCCACGAAGGGAATGAGTACCGGGAAGTCCATCGTGTCGGGTCCGTGCCGTGAACGCGCCGCCTCAGCGCTCGAGCCACTCGAAGAACGCGGCGTTGCTCGGCGCACGCCCCAGGAAGCGCGCCACCAGCTCGGCGGGCGGAGCCTGGCCGCCGTTGGCCAGCACCGTCTCACGGTAGCGACGACCGACGGCCGGGTCCAGCGGGTCGGCCGCGAAGGCGGTGCGCAGATCCTGCGCGATCGCCAGGCTCCAGAGGTAGGCGTAGTAGCCGGCGCCGTAGCCGCCGGCCACGTGCGAGAAGCCGGCCGGGAACAGCGAGCCGGGCTCGTAGCCGAGCGGCGTGGCGCTCTCCATGCGGGCCCACAGCGCCATCGGGTCCGGCGCGTCCTTGTCGTGCAGCGCGAGGTCGTAGCTGGCGTACAGATGCTGGCGCGCGAACTGCAGCCCCTTGGCGAAGCTGCGCGATTGCACGGCGCGCGCCAGCAGGTCGGCTGGCACCGGCTCGCAGCTCGCGCAGACCTGCTGGAACAGCGCCAGCACCTGGGCGTCGTAGACCCATTCCTCCAGCATCTGCGATGGCGCCTCGACGAAGTCGAGCTTGACCGCGGTCCCGGCCTGTGCGGCATAGCGCGTGTGCGACAGCGTGACGTGCAGCGCATGGCCGAACTCGTGCAGCAGCGTTTCCAGCTCGTCGATCGTCAGGCCCTGGCGGTCGAAGTTGGTCACCAGCGCGGCCGTCGGCAACTGCCCGCTCCAGGTCGACGAGCCGCGCAGCGGCCACACCGCCGCGTGGCCGTACTTGTCGGCACGGGGGTAGAGATCGAGGTAGAGCGTGGCCAGCGGCGTGCGGCCGGCGGCGTCGACCACGACGTAGGCCTTGGCGTCGGGATGCCACAGCGACTGAGGCACCGGCTCGAAGCCCACGCCGAACAGCCGCCCGGCGAGCGCGAACACGAAGTCGACGCTGGCCTGCGGCGGGAAATAGCGCCGGAAGCTCTCCTGGTCGAGCGCCAGGCGCTCGCGCTTGACGCGCTCGAGGTAGTAGCCCACGTCCCAGCGTTTCAGCGGCGTGGTGTCGGGCGCCGTCTTCAACTCGGCGGCCTTGGCGGCACGCAGTTCGGACAGATCGCGTTCCTCGCGCTCGCCCAGCTCGCCCTTCACCTCGCCGAGGAAGGCCTGCACGTTGCCCACGTTCAGCGCCATGCGACGGCGCAGCGTGAAATCGGCATAGCTCTCGACACCGAACAGGCGCGCGTAGCTGCGGCGCTTCTCGCCCAGCCGCGCCAGCGTCTTCAGGTTCGCCTGGCCGCCGCGCGCCTGGAAGGCCCGCCACATGCGTTCGCGTGCCCCGGGCTGCGCGCGTTCTCCACCACCGGCGAGTAGGTCGGGTAGTCGAGCCCCAGCAGCACCCGGCCCTGCGCGTCGCGGGGGGCGGTGCTCCACACACTGGCCGGCACCCCGTCGAGTTCGCTGTCGGTGAAGGCGACGCGGGTCTTGTCCTCGCGCAGGCGACGCTCGAAGTCCTGCGACAGGCGGCCCAGTTCGTCGTTGAGCGCGCGTGCGCGGTCGCGCTTCGCGGCCGGCAAGCCGACCCCGGCGTCCTCGAAACTCGCGAGCAGATCGGCCCGCATCTGCCGGTCGATCGCATCGACCGGCTGCAGCGCCTGCAGACGCCGGTAGATCCTGGGGTTCTGGTACAGCCGGCTGGTGAAGGCCTGGTAACGCAGCTCGCAGGCCTCGGCCGCGTCGCGTACCGGCTTGTCGGGGTGCACGTTCGCCAGGAAGAACACCGGCGACAGGCTGTCGTCGACTGTCTGTCCGAGCCGGTCGATCTCGATCAGCACGCCGTCCGGGCCGCGACCGGCCGCGATGCGCCGCGCCTGCGCCTCGATCTCGCGCAGCGTGCGGTCGCAACGCGCCTTCACGGCGGCGCCGTCGCGGTAGCTCGGAAAGACGTAGGGCGCGGTGTCGGCCGCGGCGCTCCAGCCGCTGACGCCGAACAGGGCGACGCAACTCGACAGCCGAAGCAGCCGGGACAGGAAAGCGAGGACGGAAGCGTTCATGCGGATCGGGAAGGGAGAGGTGTCGGCGATCATCGGGACGAGGCGACGCCGACCGCGTGCGGTGGGCGCCGACCGGCCTCAGGCCGACCGGTAATCGACCACGCGCCGGTCGCTGCGCAGCGGCCCGAGCTGCGCGGCGACCGCCTGATGGGCCGGATGCTGCTGGTAGGCGTCGAGCGCCGCAGCGTCGGCGAATGCGGACACCAGCACCACGTCGGCATTGGCTTCCAGGCCGGGCGTGCGGATCCCGACATCGAAGGCCAGCATGCCCGGCACCAGGTCGGAACAGCTGTCGAGCAGGTCCTTGAAGCGCGGCGCGTCGGCCGGGTCCTTGAGCGTCCAGATCACCACATGGTGGATCATCGCGGCCTCCCTTTGCCGTCACCCTGGGCCGGCAGGCGCGAGCGCAGCCAGATCATCACCGCGCCGACGGCGATCAGCGCCGAGCCGCTCCACGCGAGGGCGTGGCCGAGCACGGCGGCGGCGTCAATCGTCCAGAGGCCGAGCATCAGCAGCGCCATGCCGCCGAAGATCAGCGGCCAGATCAGGGAGTCGAGGGTTTGCGGTTTCATCGTCAGAGGCAGTCGGGGTCCAGGTCGCGGCAGGTCGCGTCGCGCGTCTCGACCACCGCGAGCCAGGCCGTGATCTTGGGCAGCTCGTAGTGGAAGAAGTAGCGCGCCGCGGCGAGCTTGCATGGTAGAGCGCCGCTGCGGTGCTACCTGACGCCGTGTCGCTGCCAGCGTCCAGCGCCGCGCGGGCGGCCAGCGCCAACTCCAGCCACATCCACGCCAGCACCACGTGGCCGAAGGCTTGCAGGTAGGGCGTGGCATTGGCCAGCGCGTCGCGCGGCTCACCGCTGGCCCAGGCCGCCTTGGTGGCGGCGCCCAGGTGCTGCAGCGCCCGCGCCAGCGCGTTGCCCTGCTCCGCCAGCCCTGCCACCTGGCCGGCCCGGGCGATGCTGGCGTCGATGCGGCCGGCCAGCAGCCTCAGGCCCTTTCCTCCATCCATCACCACCTTGCGGCCCAGCAGGTCCAGCCCCTGGATGCCGTGGGTGCCCTCGTGGATCATGTTCAGCCGGTTGTCGCGCCAGTGCTGCTCGACCGGGAAATCGCGCGTGTAGCCGCTGCCGCCGAGCACCTGGATCGCCAGGCTGTTGGCCTCCAGGCACCACTCGCTGGGCCAGCTCTTCGCGATCGGCGTCAGCAGCTCCAGCAGCACACCGGCCTCGGCCTGCTCGGTCGCGCTGCCGCTGCGCTTGTCGTCGACCAGCCGCGCGCAGTAGAGCGCCAGCGCCAGACCGCCCTCGACGTAGGCCTTCTGCGCCAGCAGCATGCGCTTCACGTCGGCGTGCTCGACGATGGGCACCGGCGGGCGGCCGGCGTCCTTGGCGCCGAGCGGCCGGCCCTGCGGCCGCTGCTTCGCGTAGGCCAGGCTGCTCTCGTAGCCGGCGTAGCCCAGCATCACCGCGCCGAGGCCGACGCCGATGCGCGCCTCGTTCATCATGTGGAACATGCAGCGCAGGCCCTCGCCCGGCGCGCCGACGCGGTAGCCGACCGCCCCGGCCGCACCACCCGGCCGGAAGCGGCCTTCGCCGAAGTTCAGCAGCGTGTTGGTGGTGCCGCGGTAGCCGAGCTTGTGGTTCAGGCCTGCCAGCGCCACGTCGTTGCGCTCGCCGGTGAGTCGGCCCCCGGGCTGCACCAGCCACTTGGGCACGATGAACAGCGACAGGCCCTTCACGCCGGCCGGCAGCGTGCCGTCGTCCGCGGGGATCTTGGCGAGCACGAGGTGGACGATGTTCTCGGTGAGCTCGTGCTCGCCACCCGAGATCCACATCTTGTGGCCACTGAGCCGGTAGCGCGGCCCCAGCGGATCGTGCTCGCTTCCCTCGCCGTCGGGGCGCGCGCGGGTGGTGACGTCGCCGAGGCTGGAGCCGGCCTGCGGCTCGGACAGGCACATGCTGCCGAACCAGCGACCGGAGAACTCGTGCCGCGCGAAGCTGTCGATCTGCTGCGGCGTGCCGTGCGCCATCAGCAGGCTGGCGTTGCCGGTGGTCAGCATCGCGTAGGCACTGATCGCCACGCTGCCCTTGAAGAAGCAGGCGTTGGCGGCCATCTCGACCACGCAGGGCAACTGCATGCCGCCGATCTCGGCGTCCTGCGCCGCAGCCAGCATGCCCGACGCGGCGTAGGCCTCGGTCGCGGTCCTGGTGCTCTCCGGCAAGTGCACGCGCTCGCCGTCGAAGTGCGGCTCCTGCACGTCGGCGCGCCGGTTGGCCGGCTCGAAGGTCTCGCGGGCGATGCGTTCGCAGGTGTCGAGCACCGCGTCGAAGGTCTCGCGGCTGTGCTCGGCGAAGCGCGGGCGTTGCGTCAGCGTCTCGACGCGCAGCCAGTCGTGCAGCAGGAAGTCGAGCGTGGCGCGGAAGCTCATGATGCGAGTCGGCGGTTCACAGCACCTCGAACACGCCGGCGGCGCCCATGCCGCCGCCGATGCACATCGTGACCGCCACCCGCTTCGCGCCGCGGCGCCGTCCTTCGAGCAGCGCATGGCCGACCAGGCGCTGGCCGCTGACGCCGTAGGGATGGCCCACCGCGATCGCTCCGCCGTTGACGTTGAGCCGCTCCATCGGCAGGCCCAGGCGGTCGGCGCAGTACAGCACCTGCACCGCGAAGGCCTCGTTGAGTTCCCACAGGTCGATGTCGTCGACGGCCAGGCCCAGGCGCTGCAGCAGCTTGGGCACCGCGAACACCGGGCCGATGCCCATCTCGTCGGGCTCGCAGCCGGCCACCGCGAAGCCAAGGAAGCGGCCCAGCGGCTTCAGGCCCCGGCGCTCGGCCAGCGCCTCGTCCATCACCACGCAGGCTCCGGCGCCGTCGGAGAACTGGCTGGCGTTACCGGCCGCCACCACGCCGCCCGGCAGCGCGCTGCGGATACCGGCCACCGCCTCGTAGGTCGTGCCGGGGCGCAGGCCCTCGTCGGCGCTGACCGTCACGTCCCGGCTGCGCACACCGCGCACCGGATCGGCCGTGCCGGTCGTCACCGTGACGGCCACGATCTCGTCGGCGAACCGGCCGGCCTCCTGCGCCGCGCAGGCCTTCTGCTGGCTGGCGGCACCGTAGCGGTCCATGCGCTCTCGCTCGATGCCGTAGCGCCGCGCCACCGTCTCGGCGGTCTGCAGCATCGGCCAGTAGATCTCGGGCTTGTGCTCGCGCAGCCAGGGGTCGGCCAGCAGGTGCTGGTTCATCTCGTTCTGCACGCAGGAGATGCTCTCCACGCCGCCGGCCACGTAGGTGCTGCCCTCGCCCGCCACGATGCGCTGCGCAGCCAGCGCGATGCTCTGCAGGCCGCTGGAGCAGAAACGGTTGACGGTGAGGCCGCTCACCGTGACTGGCAACCCGGCCCGCAACGCGACCTGGCGCGCGATGTTGCTGCCGGTCGCGCCCTCGGGGAAGGCGCAGCCGAGGATCACGTCCTCGACCTCCGCGGGCTCGATGCCGGCGCGCTGCACCGCGGCCTGCACCGCGAAGCCGCCGAGCGTCGCGCCGTGGGTCATGTTGAAGGCGCCCTTCCAGCTGCGGGCGAGCGGCGTGCGGGCGGTGGAGACGATCACTGCTTTCGTCATGATGCTTGGCGTCCTCGCGTTTACAGGCCGTGGCCGAAGGTCTTGCCGTCGGCAGCCAGGCGCGCCAGCAGCGGCGCCGGCTCCCAGAAGGCCGCGTCGTCGAGCGGGTTGTGCTGGAAGCGCCGCATCGCGCGCACCACGTTGAACAGGCCCACCTCGTCGGCATGGCGCATCGGCCCGCCGCGGTGCAGCGGGAAGCCGTAGCCGGTGAGGTAGACCATGTCGATGTCGCCGGCCTTGGCCGCGATCCCCTCCTCGAGCAGGTGCGCGCCCTCGTTCACCAGCGCGTAGACCAGGCGCTCGACGATCTCGTCGTCGCCGATCTTGCGCGGCGTGATGCCCAGCGTCCTGCGATGGCCTTCGATCAGCTCGAGCACCACCGGCGACGGGATCGCGTCGCGCTTGCCGGCCTGGTAGTCGTACCAGCCGGCACCGGTCTTCTGGCCGAAGCGGCCGGTCTCGCACAGCAGGTCGGGGGTCTTGCTGTACTGCATGTGCGGCCGTTCGGCGTAGCGACGCTTGCGGATCGCCCAGCCGATGTCGTTGCCCGCCAGGTCGCTCATGCGGAACGGACCCATCGCGAAGCCGAAGCGCTCGATCGCCTTGTCCACCTGCTGTGGCGTGCTGCCTTCGTCGACCAGCAGGAAGGCCTGGCGCAGGTACTGCTCGACCATGCGGTTGCCGATGAAACCGTCGCAGACGCCCGAGACCACGCAGGTCTTGCGGATCTTCTTGCCCAGCTGCATCACAGTGGCGAGCACGTCCTTGCCCGTCTGCTCACCGCGCACCACCTCCAGCAGCTTCATCACGTTGGCCGGGCTGAAGAAGTGGGTGCCGATCACGTCCTGTGGCCGCCGCGTGAACGCGGCGATGCGGTTCAGGTCCAGCGTGGAGGTGTTGGACGCGAGGATGGCGCCGGGCTTCATCACCTCGTCGAGGCGACGGAACACCTGTTCCTTGACGCCCAGGTCCTCGAACACCGCCTCGATCACCACGTCGGCGTCGGCCAGGTCGGCGTAGTCCAGCGTCGTGCTCAACAGGCCCAGGCGCTGCTCGGCCCGCTCGGCCGTGAGCTTGCCCTTCTTCACATGCGCCTCGTAGTTGCGTCGGATCGTGGCCACGCCGCGATCCAGCGCCTCCTGCTTCGTCTCGAGCATCACCACCGGCAGTCCGGCGTTGAGGAAGTTCATCGCGATGCCGCCGCCCATGGTGCCGGCGCCGATGACGGCGAGCCGCTTCACGCTGCGCACCGGCGTGTCGGCCGGCACGTCGGCGATCTTGCCCGCCGCGCGCTCGGCCATGAACACATGCCGCAGCGCACGCGACTCGGGCGTGAGCATCAGCGCGGTGAAGGTCGACCACTCCAGCCGCAGGCCCTCATCGAACGGCAGCGCCACCGAGGCGGCGACCATGTCGATGCACTTGCGCGGCGCCGGGAACTGCGGGGCCATCGCGGTGGCGGTGTTGCGGGCGAACTGGAAATAGGCGTCGGCGTTCGGGTGATGGGCCGTGAGCCGGCGCACCAGCGGCAGCGGGCGCCGAGCCGCCACTTCGGCCGCGAAGGCCAGCGCCGCGGTCATCAGATCGCCCTCGACCAGCCGGTCGAACAGCCGCTGGCCGGGCAGCGCCGCGAGCCGCTCGCTCGCCACCGGCTCGCCGCTGAGGATCATGTTCAGCGCGTCCTCGACGCCCAGCACGCGCGGCAGGCGCTGCGTGCCGCCGGCCCCCGGGATCAGGCCGATCTTCACCTCCGGCAGGGCGACCTGGCAGCCCGGCGCGGCCACGCGGTAATGGCAGCCGAGCGCGAGCTCCAGTCCGCCACCCATGCAGACCGTGTGCAGCGCGGCGATCACCGGCTTGCCCGACGCCTCGATGGCGAGGATGAGGCTCAGCAGGTTGGGCTCGCGCATCGCCTGCGGCGTGTCGAACTCGCGGATGTCGGCGCCGCCCGAGAAGGCCCGGCCGGCGCCGGTGATCACGATCGCCTGCACCGCCGGATCGTCCTGGGCACGCACCAGGCCGTCGGCCACGTCGCGCCGGGTGGCATGGCCCAGGCCGTTGACCGGCGGGTTGTCGAGCGTGATGACGGCCGCCGGGCCGTGGACTGCATAACGGGCACTCATGGATCGGGCTCTCCAGGACGACAGTCGGAAATAGAACGATCGTTCGATTCTGGCCCAGGAGCGGCGCGGCGGCGTGTCGCTGCCGTGACAGCCGTGCCGGACTCAGACCTCCAGCCACTCCCGGCGGACTTCGGCGTCAGCGCGCAGGTCCGCCGGCGTGCCCTCGAACACGATGCGCCCGTGGCCCATGACATAGCAGCGCTGGGCGACGTCGAGTGCGATGGTGAGCTTCTGCTCGACCAGCAGCACGGCCATGCCACGCTGCTGCAGTTCGCGCAGGAAGCCCGCCACCTGGTCCACCAGTTTCGGCGCCAGGCCTTCGGTCGGTTCGTCGACCAGCACCAGGTCGGGATCGCCCATCAGCGTGCGGCACAGCGTCAGCATCTGCTGCTCGCCGCCCGACAGCAGGCCCGCCTCGGTGTGCTCGCGCTCCTTCAGGCGCGGGAACATCCGGTACATGTCGTCGAGGCGCCAGCGTGGCGGCCGCGCCGGCTGGCCCGCCCCACCTTTCTGCCCGAGCTGCAGGTTCTGCAGCACCGTCAGGCCGGGGAACACGTCACGGCTCTCGGGCACGTAGCCGACGCCGCGGCGCGCGATGTCGAACGGGGCGCGCCCCAGCAACTCCTCGCCCCGCCACGTGACGCTGCCGCGGCCGTCGACCAGGCCCATCACCGCCTTCGCGGTGGTCGAGCGGCCCGAGCCGTTGCGGCCCAGCAGGCTGACGATCTCGCCCGGCTGCACCTGCAGCGACACGCCGTGCAGCACGTGGCTCTTGCCATAGTAGGCGTGGAGCTCGTCGAGGCGCAGCATCACGCGTCCCCGACCGCCAGCGCGGCACCCAGGTAGGCCTCCTGCACCGTCGCATTGGCCCGCACGGCGGCGGGCGTGTCGCAGGCGATCACCTCGCCGTAGACCAGCACCGCGATGCGATCGGCCAGATCGAACACCACGCCCATGTCGTGCTCCACGGCCAGCAGCGTGCGGCCCTCGCTCGCCTCGCGGATCAGCTGCACGAAGCGGCGCGTCTCGCTGCGGCTCATGCCGGCGGTGGGCTCGTCGAGCAGGATCACGCCGGCGCCGCCGGCGATCGTCAGGCCGATCTCCAGTGCGCGCTGCTCGGCGTAGGTCAGGTCGGCTGCCGCCACGTCGCGCTTGCGGTCGAGGTGCAGCATCGCCATCACCTGCTCGGCGCGCTCGTTGGCGTCGCGCAGGTCGGCCAGGAACTTCCAGAACGCGTAGCGATGCCCCAGGCTCCACAGCACGGCGCAGCGCAGGTTCTCGAACACCGACAGACGTGTGAACAGGTTGCTGACCTGGAAGCTGCGCGCCAGGCCCAGGCGGTTGATCTCGTGCGGTGCGCAGCCGTCGATGCGCGCCCCGTGCAGCCGGATCTCGCCGCTGCTGGGCGCGAAGCGCCCGCTGATGAGGTTGAACAGCGTCGACTTGCCGGCGCCGTTGGGTCCGATCAGCGCCACGCGCTCGCCGGAGCGCACCTGCAGGTCGGCGCCGCGGATGATCTCGGTCTTGCCGAAATGCTTGCGCACGCCGCGCAGCTCGAGCGCGAAGTCGGCCGTGGGGCTCACGAGGCCTCCTTCTGCCGGATCTCGTGCGCGATTTCCTGCTGCACGGCGCCCCATCGACGGGCGAACTCGCGGCGCGTGAGCTCGAACAGGCCCAGCCCGGCCAGCGCGACCAGGACTGCGCCGCACCAGCTGTCGACGCCATGCGGCTCCAGCGGCACGCCCAGGTAGCGCAGCGGGCCGCCGCCCAGCGCGGCGTCGAGCCGCAGGTGATACACCATCTCGATCATCGCGCCGACGCCGGCCAGCACCGTGAGCGCCGTGCCGGCGAGCGCGAGGTAGGCCGGCCACAGCGGACGCAGCCGGCCGTAGGCCGCGACGCGCAGGTTCATCATCACCAGACCGGCCAGGCCGCCCGGCGCGTACATCACCATGATCAGGAAGACGAGGCCGAGGTAGAGCAGCCAGGCCTGGGTGAACTCGCTGAACAGCACGAAGGCCAGCACCATCAGCACGGCGCCGAGGATGGGGCCGAAGAAGAAGCCCGCGCCGCCGAGGAAGGTGAACAGCAGGTAGGCCCCCGAGCGCTGCAGGCCCACGACCTCGGCGGTGACGATCTCGAAGTTCAGTGCGTGCAGGCCCCCCGACAGGCCGGCGAAGCCGCCCGCGATGACGAAGGTGAGATAGCGCACCCGCTGGGCGTCGTAGCCGATGTAGCCGACCCGCTCCGGGTTGTCGCGCACCGCGTTGAGCATGCGACCCAGCGGCGTGCGCGTGAAGGCGAACATCGCCGCCGTGGCGAAGAAGGTGTAGAGCGCGATCAGGGCATAGACCTGGATCTGCGGACCGAAGCTGATGCCCGCCACCGGCGCACCGATCACGCGGTCGGCGGCGACGCCGGCCTCGCCGCCGAAGAACTCGGGGACCATCAGCGACATCGCGAACACCAGCTCCGCCAGGCCCAGCGTGATCATCGCGAACGGCGTGCCCGACTTGCGGGTGGTGACGAAGCCCAGCAGCAGCGCGACGCCGATCCCGGCGAGTGCGCCGACCAGCGGCACCAGGCTCACCGGCAGCGGCAGCTGCCCGTCGGCCGCGCGGTTGAGCGCATGGATCGCCAGGTAGGCGCCGAGGCCGCTGTAGACCGCGTGGCCGAAGCTGAGCATGCCGCCCTGCCCCAGCAGCATGTTGTAGGACAGGCAGGCGATGATCGCGATGCCCATCTGCGACAGCAGCGTCAGCGACAGGCCGCTGCCGAACAGCAGCGGCGCCACGGCCAGCAGCAGCGCGAACAGCCCCCAGACGAGACCGCGCGCCACGTTGCGCGGGCGGTATCGGAACACCGGCGCCATGGCCTGCTCAGCCTTCCCGCGTGCCGAGCAGTCCGCGGGGGCGGAAGATCAGCACAAGCACCAGCAGCAGGTACGGCAGGATCGGTGCGACCTGCGAGACCGTGAGCCGCAGCAGCGAGTTGCCCGCCGCGGCAGGGCCGACCTCCAGGCCCAGCGAGCGCAGCAGCGCGCCGAGCGAGTAGTCCACCGCGACCGCGAAGGTCTGCAGCACGCCGATCAGCAGCGACGCCACGAAGGCGCCCGGCAACGAGCCCATGCCGCCGACCACCACCACGACGAAGATCACCGAGCCGACGGTAGCCGCCATCGCCGGTTCGGTGACGAAGGTGCTGCCGCCGATCACGCCGGCCAGCCCGGCCAGCGCCGCACCGGCGCCGAACACCCCCATGAACACGCGCGGCACGTTGTGCCCCAGCGCCTCGGCCATCTCGGGGTGGGTCAGTGCCGCCTGGATCACCAGGCCGACGCGGGTGCGGGTGATCAGCAGCCACAGCGCCAGCAGCATCAGCAGGGCCACCAGCATCATGAAACCACGCGTGGCAGGGAACGGCGAGCACACGGCCCCGGCGGCGCTGCACAGGGCGGCCGGCGCCGCCCCCCACAGCAGCTGCAGGCCCTCACCCGCCGTCGCCACCAGCGTGAAGGCCGGGCCGCGCAGCGCGGCGGGTGGCTGGAAATCGAGCGCGACGCGCCCCCACAGCAACTGCACCACTTCCAGGATGACGTAGGACAGGCCGAAGGTCACCAGCAGCTCGGGCACATGGCCGTGGCGGTGCAGGCGGCGCAGGCAGGCGCGCTCGAACAACGCCCCGAGCACTCCGACCGCCAACGGCGCCAGCACCAGCGCGGGCCAGAAGCCGACCCCCTTGGCGATCGTGTAGCCCAGGTAGGCGCCCAGCATGTAGAAGCTGGCGTGCGCGAAGTTCAGCACGCCCATCAGGCTGAAGATCAGCGTCAGCCCCGAGCTGAGCATGAACAGCAGCAGCCCGTAGCTCAGGCCGTTGAGCATCGAGAGGGTGAAGAACTCCATCGGGCGCCCGTGCTCGCGTCCGCGCTGCAGAGAACGAGGCCTAGGGCCGCTTCATCTGGCAGCTGGTGGGCGTGCTCGACACGAAGGCCGGCAACTCCTTGACCGGCGCCAGCGTCATGCCGGTGTTCTCCGGGCTGTACGGGAACTTCGCGTCGGCCTGCTGCCACACCGTGATGAAGAGCGGCTGCTGCAGCTGGTGGTCGGACTTGCGCATCTCGACCTC
This sequence comes from Methylibium sp. T29, assembly GCF_000576205.1. Taxonomy (NCBI): domain Bacteria; kingdom Pseudomonadati; phylum Pseudomonadota; class Betaproteobacteria; order Burkholderiales; family Sphaerotilaceae; genus Methylibium; species Methylibium sp. T29. The sequence goes on from NZ_AZND01000020.1 coordinate 19,504, forward strand.
GCCGCTGAAGCTGTTGAACTTCAGGCCCTCCATCGCCGCCGCCACCTTCAGCGGCTCGGTCGACTTCGCCCGCGCCATCGCCTGCGAGAGGATGTTGTAGATGTGGACCACCGAGCCGGTGTAGAAGTCGTCGTTGAGCTTCTGCCGGAACTCGTTCTGCCATTGGCCCATCGCGCCGGGCATGTTGTAGTGGTGGTAGGCGACCTGGTAGACACGGCCGTCGAAGTTGCGGCCGAGCGCCGTGGGCGCGCCGGTCACGCCGGTGTAGTAGGTGAAGAACCGCCCGGCGTAGCCGCTCTCGTTGGCGGCCTTCATCAGCAGAGACAGGTCGGAGCCCCAGTTGCCGGTGATCACGCTGTCGGCCCCGCTCGCCTTGATCTTGGCGATGTACGGCGCGAAGTCGCGCACCTGCGCGAGCGGGTGGAAGTCTTCGCCGACCACCTGCACGTCGGGCCGCTTCTTCGCCAGGTTCTCCTTCGCGTAGCGCGCCACCTGCTGGCCGTGCGAGTAGTTCTGGTTGAGCAGGTAGACCTTCTTGACGTCGGGAAGGTCCTTGATGAAGGTCGTGAGCGCCTCCATCTTCATGGAGGTATCGGCGTCGAAGCGGAAGTGCCAGTAGCTGCAGCGGCTGTTGGTGAAGTCGGGGTCGACCGCGGAGTGGTTGAGGTAGATCACCTCCTTGCCCGGGTTGCGCTCGTTGTGCTTGGCCACCGCATCGATCATCGCGCCGGCCACCGAGGAACCGTTGCCCTGCGTCACGTAGCGCACGCCCTGGTCCACCGCGGACTTCAGCGCGTTGACGGTTTCGCTGGGGCTGAGCTTGTTGTCGAACGGGACGATCTCGAAGCGCACGCCGGCCGGGTTGAGCCGGGGATCCTTGTTGAACTTCTCGGCGAAGAACTGGAAGCTCCGGACCTGGTTCTGGCCCACCGGGGCCATCAGGCCCGACAGCGGGTCGATCCAGGCGATCTTGACGGTCTCGCCCTTCTGCGCCGCCGCCGTGCCCACGGCCAGCAGCATCAGCGAACCGACCGCCGTTCGGTGCATCCAGGTCGCGATCCGCATCATCGTCTCCGCTCGTGGTGGGCCGTTCAGGCGGTCGGCAGCTTGTGATCCTTGAGCTGCTCGCGCAGCCGCATCTTCTGGATCTTGCCGGTGGCGGTGTGCGGGATCTCGACGACGAACACCACGTCATCCGGAATCTGCCACTTGGCGATCCGGCCTTCGTAGTGCGCCAGCATCTGCGCCCGCGTGAGCTCCACGCCCGGCTTGGGCACCACCACCAGCAGCGGCCGTTCGTCCCACTTCGGGTGGAAGGCGGCCACCACGGCCGCCTCGTGGACGCCGGGATGCGCCATCGCGATGTTCTCCAGCTCGATCGAGCTGATCCACTCGCCGCCGGACTTGATGACGTCCTTGCTGCGGTCGGTGATCTGCATGTAGCCGTCGGCGTCGATGGTCGCCACGTCGCCGGTCGGGAACCAGCCGTCGTGCAGCGGCGAGGCCGTCTGCTTGAAGTAGCGGTCGATCACCCACGGCCCGCGCACCAGCAAGTCACCGGAGCTCTTGCCGTCCCAGGGCTGCATGCTCCATCGTCGCCGACGATCGCCATGTCGACGCCGAACACCACCTTGCCCTGCTTCTCCTGCAGGTGGCGCTGGGCCTCCTTGGGCAGCGCGTCGTGCTTGGATTTCAGGCGCGCCAGCGTGCCCAGCGGCGACATCTCGGTCATGCCCCAGGCGTGGATCACCTCGACGCCGTAGTCGTCCTCCAGCGTCTTCAGCATCGCCGGCGGGCAGGCCGAGCCACCGATGACGGTGCGCTTGAAGGTGGAGAACTTCAGGCCGTTCTGCTTCACGTAGGTCAGCAGGCCCAGCCACACGGTGGGCACGCCGGCGCTGAAGCTCACGCGTTCGGCCTCGAACAACTCGTAGAGCGACTTGCCGTCGAGGTGCGGGCCGGGAAACACCACCCGGCAGCCGGTCAGGGCCGAGGCATAGGGCAGGCCCCAGGCGTTGACGTGGAACATCGGCACCACCGGCAGCACGGTGTCGCGTGCCGCCAGCGCCATGCCGTCCGGCAGCGCCGCCGCCATCGCGTGCAGCAGGCTGGAGCGGTGGCTGTAGACAGCGCCCTTGGGGTTGCCGGTCGTGCCCGAGGTGTAGCAGATGCTCGACGCCGTGTTCTCGTCGAAGCTGGGCCAGCGGTAGTCGCCGTTCTCGGCCTCCAACAGCTCCTCGAAGCACAGCAGGTTCGGCACGCTGGTCTGTGCCGGCATGTGGGCGCGGTCCGTCATCGCGACGAAGTGGCGCACCGTGGGCAACTGCGCGGCGAGCTTCTCGACCAGCGGCAGGAACGTCAGGTCGAAACAAAGCACCCGGTCCTCGGCGTCGTTGACGATCCAGGCGATCTGCTCCGGGAACAGCCGCGGATTGACGGTGTGGCACACCAGCCCCGAGCCGGACGAGGCGTAGTAGATCTCGAGGTGGCGATAGCCGTTCCAGGCCAGCGTGCCGACGCGGTCGCCCGCCTCGCAGCCGAGCCGCGCCAGCGCCTGCGCCAGCTTGCGGGCGCGCAGCTCGACATCGACCCAGGTGCAGCGATGCACATCGCCCTCGACCCGCTTGGAAACGATCTCGGTGTCACCATGGTGACGCGCTGCATGCGTGATCAGCGACGAGATCAGCAGCGGCATCTGCATCATCTGCCCATCAACAAGGCCATGGTCTTTCCCTCTTCGATTGGCAATGGAATGCGGGCGATCATAGAAAGCGTCCCGCAAGGCTTCGGCTGGGGTATGCCCTAGACGGCAGCAGGCGTGAGAGGGCTCGCTAGACTGCCGGGCATGCAAGATGTTTCCCTGCCGGAGCTCGACCGGCCCGACGCGACACCCCTCGGCCTGCACTGGCGCAACCGCTATGCCGCACTGGGCCCCGTCTTCCACACGCGACTCGCGGCGCAGAGGCTGCCGCAGCCGCACTGGGTGGCCACCAGCGACAGCGCCGCCCGCCTGCTCGGCTGGCCCGGCGACTGGGCCGAGCGCGCCGACTGGCAGGCGCTGGAGGTGTTGTCCGGCGGACGCACCTGGCCGGGCAGCGAGCCGCTGGCCACCGTCTACAGCGGCCACCAGTTCGGCGTCTGGGCCGGTCAGCTGGGCGATGGCCGGGCCCTGCTGCTGGGCGAGATCGACACGCCGAACGGACCGATGGAGCTGCAGCTCAAGGGCGCCGGCCGCACGCCCTATTCGCGCATGGGCGACGGCCGCGCGGTGCTGCGTTCGTCGATCCGCGAGTTCCTGTGTTCCGAAGCGATGCACTTCCTGGGCATTCCGACGACGCGCGCGCTGGCGGTCGTCGGTTCACCGCTGCCGGTGCGGCGCGAAACCGTCGAGACCGCCGCGGTCGTGACGCGGGTGGCGCCGAGCTTCGTGCGCTTCGGCCACTTCGAGCACTTCGCCCATCATGGCTTGCCCGAAGCGCTGCGCACGCTGGCCGACTTCGTGATCGACCAGCACCACCCCGCCTGCCGCGAGGCGGCCAATCCCTATGCCGCGCTGCTGGAGACGGTGGCGCGCCGTACCGCCACGCTGCTGGCCGACTGGCAGGCCGTGGGCTTCTGCCACGGCGTGATGAACACCGACAACCTGTCGATCCTCGGCCTGACGATCGACTACGGTCCGTTCGGCTTCCTCGACGGTTTCGACCCCGGCCATGTCTGCAACCACTCGGACCACCAGGGCCGTTATGCCTACTCGCGCCAGCCGAGCGTGGCGTTCTGGAACCTGCATGCGCTGGCGCAGGCGATGCTGCCGCTGATCGCGATGGGCGGCGAGGTGACCGAGGCCACCGGCGACCTGGCGCTGGAGGCGATCGAGCCCTACAAGCACACGTTCTCCGAGGCCATGGCAGCGCGGCTTCGCGCCAAGCTCGGCCTCGCCGGCGAACGCGACGAGGATGTGGCGCTGGCCGACGACTGGCTCCAGCTGATGGCCACCGAGCGCGCCGACCACACCATCACCTGGCGCAGGCTGGCGCAGTGGTCGCCGGCCGAGCCGCAGGCGGTGCGCGACCTCTTCCTCGACCGCCCGGCCTTCGATGCCTGGGCCGACCGCTATGCACGTCGCCTCGCGCTCGACGGCCGCGCGGAGGCCGAGCGCCGCTTGCAAATGGACCGCGCGAACCCCAAGTACGTGCTGCGCAACCACTTGTGCGAGAACGCGATCCGTGCGGCACAGGGTGGCGATTTCGGCGAGACACAGCGCCTGCTGAAAGTTCTGGAGCGGCCGTTCGACGAACAGCCGGAGCACTCGGCCTATGCCGAGTTTCCGCCCGATTGGGCGCAAACCCTGGAGGTGTCCTGTTCATCATGAGTTCCACCGACGACAAGCCCCGCAAGGTCCAGAAGACCGAGGCCGAATGGCGTGCCCAGCTCGACCCGATGCAGTTCGAGGTGACGCGCCACGGCGCCACCGAGCGTGCCTTCACGGGCAAATATGCCGATCACTGGCAGGAAGGCGTGTACCACTGCGTCGGCTGCAACGCGCCGCTGTTCGACTCGGGCACGAAGTTCGACGCCGGCTGCGGCTGGCCCAGCTACTTCCAGCCGCTGCGCGGCGAGATCATCGACCGCGTGGTCGACCGCAGCCACGGCATGGTGCGCGTGGAGGTGCGCTGCCAGGACTGCGGCGCGCACCTCGGCCACGTCTTCCCCGACGGCCCCGAGCCGACCGGCGAGCGCTACTGCATCAACTCGGCCTCGCTGGGCTTCGAGCCCCGGAAATGACCCGGTGCCAGCGCCCCGGCGCCGGCACCGCACAATCGGGGCCCTGGGCAACGACCGACCCTCGCGATGAAGTTCCTGTTCGACCTGCTTCCCATCGTCCTGTTCTTCGTGGCCTTCAAGGTGGCCGAAGGCCAACCCGACGCGGCGGCCGCGTTCGCCAGCCAGCATTTCGGCTTCCTGGTCTCCGGCGGCATGGTCGGCCCGAAGGAGGCGCCGGTGCTGCTGGCCACGCTGGTGGTCATCGTGGCCACCTTCGCGCAGATCGGCTGGCTGCTGCTGCGCGGCAGGAAGGTGGACACGATGCTGTGGGTCAGCCTCGGGCTGGTCACGTTGCTCGGCGGCGCCACCGTCTGGTTCCACAACGAGACCTTCATCAAGTGGAAGCCCAGCGTGCTGTACTGGGTCATGGGGACGGCGTTCTGGCTCAGTCACGCCGTGTTTCGAAAGAACCTGTTGCAGACGCTGATGGGCGGCCAGCTGCAGCTGCCGCCGGCGGTGTGGCGCAACCTCAACTTCATGTGGATCGCCTTCTTCGCGTTCATGGGCCTGGCGAACCTCTACGTCGCCTACAGCTTCCCGACCGACGTGTGGGTCAATTTCAAGCTGTTCGGCGGCGTGGGCCTGATGCTCCTGTTCACGCTGGCGCAAGGCCTCTACCTGAGCCGCCACATCAAGACCGAAGATGAGTGAGCCGAACGTGGGGCGCACCGCGCCGGCCTTCGCCCCGACCGCGGCCGAGCTCGAGGCCGCGTTGCGGGACGCGCTGGCGCCGCAATCGCTGCACGTCAGCGACGACAGCCACCAGCACGCCGGCCATGCCGGCGCCCGCGAAGGCGGGCATTACAGCGTCCATCTGGTCAGTGAGCGCTTTGACGGTTTGTCACGTCTGGCGCGGCACCGCCTTGTGTATGATGCCGTCGCCTCGTGGATGCCCCGCGGCATTCATGCCCTGGCACTCACCACGCTCACCCCCACCGAAGCGGCCCGCAGCACCCCTTGAAGCCGTCGCCCCGCGACGCCGCCCGCCGCCCTTTCCCTACCGAGGTTCTGATCGCATGAAGCCGTACACCCTTGCCGTTCGCGCATCGTCCATCGCGCTGGCCGCCGCCCTGCTCGCCCCGGCGCTGGCCGCAGCGCAGAACATCGCCATCGTCAACGGCAAGCCGGTCCCGAAGGCGCGCGCCGACGCCCTGCTGCAGCAGGTCACGAAGCAGGCACAGAGCCAGGGCCAGCAGCTGCCGCCCGAGACCGAGCGTCAGGTGAAGGACGAGGTGGTGCTGCGCGAGATCTTCACGCAGGCCGCCGAGAAGCGCGGCGTGACCGCCACGCCGGAATACAAGGCGCAGATGGAACTGGCCCGCCAGAGCATCCTGATCCGCGAGCTGTTCGCCGACTTCCAGAAGAAGAACCCCGTCACCGACGCCGAGGTCCAGGCCGAGTACGACAAGTACAAGGCCCAGGCCGGCGACAAGGAATACCGTGTGCGCCACATCCTCGTGGAGACCGAGGACGAGGCCAAGGCCCTGATCGCGCAGATCCAGGGCGGCGCGAGCTTCGAGGAAACGGCCAAGAAGTCCAGCAAGGACCCGGGCTCGGCGCCCAACGGCGGCGATCTCGACTGGGCCGCCCCGGGCAGCTTCGTGCCCGAGTTCTCCAACGCAATGGTCAAGCTCGAGAAGGGCAAGATGACCGAGGCACCGATCAAGAGCCAGTACGGCTTCCACATCCTGAAGCTCGAGGACGTGCGCGACGCCCAGTTCCCGCCGCTGGCCGAAGTGAAGCCGCAGATCGAGCAGCGCCTGAGCCAGCAGAAGGTCGGCGCCTTCCGCGACGAACTCAAGAGCAAGGCCAAGACCGACTACAAGTTCGAGTGACCCGGTCGCGGGCCCTCGACGGCATCAGGCGCCCTGCGGGGCGCCTTTTTCATGCCCGACGGCCAGTCCCGCACGGTTGGAAAACGCATTCGCGTGTCAGTGCTCGTCCGGCACGCGCGGCACCGCCTGCGGCGCGTCGCAGGTCTGCAGCTGCGCGAAGACGAGCGCGGCGCAGACCGTCATCAGGCCGATGCAGGCAAAGGCCGCGTGGAAGGTCTGCACCACGGCCGCCGATCCCTGGGCCTGCGTGTGTCCGCCGAACGCCACCAGCAGCGCGGCGGCGGCCGCGACACCCAGGCTCATCGAGACTTGCATCACCACCGACAGCAGGCTGTTGCCGGCGCTGGCGTTGCGACCCTCCAGGTCCCCCAGCGTCAGCGTGTTCATGGCGGTGAACTGCAGCGAGTTGACGATGCCGAACGCGGCCAGGTGCAGCATCAGTGCCCAGCGGCCGGTCTCCAGATCGACCAGCGCGAAGCTGGCGATCATCAACCCCAGCAGCACGGTGTTGCCGATCAGCGTGCGGCGGTAGCCCAGGCGCCCGATCAGCGGTTCGGCGAAGGTCTTGGACAGCATCGCGCCGAGCGCCGTCGGGATCAGGCTCATGCCGGCGGCGGCCGGCGAATAGGCGAGCCCGACCTGCAGGAACAGCGGCATCAGGAAGGGAATCGCGCCGCTGCCGAGCCGCGCGAACAGGTTGCCGATCAGGCCCACCGCGAAGGTCGGGATCGAGAACAGCCCGAGCCCGAACAGCGGCTGCGGCGCGCGCGCCGCATGCAGCCAGTAGCCGCCGAGCGCCGCGAAGCCGGCGAACAGCAGCAGCATCGAGCTCGCGAACCCCAGCGCCCGTTCGCCCAGGCCCTGCAGCGCGACGGAGATCATCACGATGCTCGCGCCGAACAGCACGTAGCCCCACAGGTCGAAACGCTGCGCCGCGCCGTCCCGCAGGTCCGGCATGTAGCGCCGTGCGGCCACCACGCCCACCAGGCCGACCGGCAGGTTGATCAGGAACACCCAGTGCCAGGTGGCCACCTCGACCAGCCAGCCGCCCAGGCTGGGACCGATCAGCGGACCAACCAGACCCGGGATCGTGACGAAGGCGAGCGTGCGCAGCAGTTGGTCCTTGGGGAACACACGCAGGATGGCGAGCCGACCCACCGGCAGCAGCAGCGCGCCGCCCACGCCCTGCAGCACGCGCGCCGCGGCGAGCTGGCCGAGCGTGGCCGACAGCGCGCAGGCCGCCGACCCGACGCTGAACACGACGATCGCGCCGATGAAGATGCGCCGCGTTCCGAAGCGGTCGGCCAGCCAGCCCGACACCGGGATCAGCAGCGCCACCGTCAGCATGTAGGCGATCACGACGGCCTGCATGCGCAGCGGGCTCTCGCCGAGGTCGCGCGCCATCGCAGGCAGCGCGGTGTTGACGATGGTGCCGTCCAGCGTCTGCATGAAGAAGGCCACCGCCACCAGCCAGGGCAGCATGCGGCGGGCGCGTTCGCCGATCGCTGCGCCGTCCGTCATCGTGGGCACCTCACCGCACGGCCAGCCACAGCATCAGCGCGCCGATCAGCAGCGGCTGGTGCAGCATGTAGAAGCTCAGGCTCCAGCGCCCCAGCACGGCCAGCGGTCGGGCTGCGGTGGGCAACGGGCCGCCGAGCCATCCCGGGCGGTGCTCGATCAACCACCGGCCGGCCGCCAGGCCCCACCACATGACGCCCAGCCAGGGCAGCAGCGGCACGTAGTCCTCGGTGACCGGCCGGCGCGTCACCAGGCCGACCCAGTTGGCGAGCCGGCTGTCGAACAGCGGGTGCTGCACGAACTGCGGCAGCAGGATCGCCGCCAGCCCCAGCGGCCACAGCCAGCGCCCTGCACCGGCGGAGAAACGGCAGACGATCAGCATCAGCGCGATGCCGTGCAGCACGCCGAAGCTGATCCAGCTGCGCGGGAACATCAGCGCGCTGCCGGCGCTGACCAGCAGCGCGCAACCGGCGACCTGGGCCCAACGGCGCCAGAAGCGCGCCCCGCCCTGGCCGGCGTGCAGCGCGACGGCCTGGCCGAGGCCGGCGCAGAACAGGAACAGGCTGACGATCGCGGTGCGCTGGTGCAGCCAGAACGGATCGGCGTGGAAGTTCGCGCCGATCAGCCGGAAGTGGGCCAGGTCGAAGCAGAAATGGAACACCGCCATCCAGACGATGGCCAGACCGCGCAGCGCGTCGAGGCGGGCATGCCGGTCCGCGAGGGACCGCAGCGGCCCGCCTCCCATCAGGCGGCCCAGCGGCGCGCGTTGCGGAACATGCGCAGCCAGGGGCTGGCAGCGGTGACGTCACCGCCGCTCCAGCTCATCTGCACGTTGCGGAACACGCGCTCGGGGTGCGGCATCAGCGCGGTGTAGCGGCCGTCGGGCGTGGTCACCGCGGTCAGGCCTTCGGGGCTGCCGTTGGGGTTGTGGGGATAGGCCTCGGTGGCGCGGCCGGCCGGGTCCACGTAGCGCATGGCGCGGTGCACCGCGCGGGCGTCGCCGCGCTGGGAGAAGTCGGCATAGCCCTCGCCGTGCGCCACCGCGATCGGCAGCCGGCTGCCGGCCATGCCGGCGAAGAACAGCGACGGACTCTCCAGCACCTCCACCTGCGCCAGCCGCGCCTCGAACTGTTCGCTGCGGTTGCGGGTGAACTTGGGCCAGGCCTGAGCGCCGGGGATGATGGGCGCCAGCGCCGCCATCATCTGGCAGCCGTTGCAGACGCCGAGCGCGAAGCTGTCGTCGCGGTTGAAGAACGCCGCGAACTGGTCGGCCAGCCGCGGGTTGAACAGCACCGAGCGCGCCCAGCCCTCGCCGGCGCCCAAGGTGTCGCCGTAGCTGAAGCCGCCGCAGGCGACGAAGCCGCGGTACATGTCGAGCCGGGCCCGGCCCGACTGCAGGTCGCTCATGTGCACGTCGTAGGTCTCGAAGCCGGCCTGCGCCATCGCATAGGCCATCTCGATGTGCGAGTTGACGCCCTGCTCGCGCAGGATCGCGAGCTTCGGACGGGCGAGCTTCAGGAAGGGCGCGGCCACGTCCTCGGCCGGATCGAAGCTGGGTTGCCACTGCAGGCCGGCATCGTCCGGCGCGCCGGCTGCCGCATGCTCGGCCTCGGCACAGCCCGGGTGGTCGCGCAGCGCGGCGATGCGCCAGCTCACCTCGTCCCAGGCCTGATGCAGTTCGCGCAGCGGCGCGCTGAACACGGCCTTGGCGTCGCGCCAGACCTCGATGACACCGCGGTCGTTGGGCTTGCCGATCACGTGGCTGTGACGGCCGAGGCCGGCCTCGCGCAGCACGTGGAGCACCTTGTCGCGCTCGGCGCCGGCGACCTGGATCACCGCGCCCAACTCCTCGGCGAACAGCGCCTTCAGCGTCAGCTCCTCGCGGCGCGCACCCACCTGGCCGGCCCAGTTCTTGGCATCGCCGCTGTCCATGCGGCTGTCGGACACGCCGTCGCCCTCGGTCACCAGCAGGTCGACGTTGAGCGACACGCCGCAGTGGCCGGCGAAGGCCATCTCGCAGACCGTCGCCCACAGGCCGCCGTCGGAACGGTCGTGGTAGGCCAGCAGCCGGCCTTCGCCGCGCAGGCGGTGGATGGCGGCCACCAGCTGCTTCAGCAGCGCGGCATCGTCGAGGTCGGGTGCGCTGTCGCCCAGCTGCTCCAGCGTCTGCGCCAGGATCGAGCCGCCCAGGCGGTTGCGGCCCTGCCCCAGGTCGATCAGGATCAGCGAGGTATCACCCGGCTGCAGCTGCGGCGTGAGCGTGCCGCGCACGTCGGCCAGGCTGGCGAAGGCGGTGACGATCAGCGAGACCGGCGCGGTCACCTGCTTCGCCTCGCCGGATTCGGCGTCGCTCCAGCGCGTGCGCATCGACAGCGAATCCTTGCCGACCGGCACCGCGATGCCCAGCGCCGGACACAGCTCCAGGCCGACCGCGCGCACCGTGTCGTACAGCGCTGTGTCCTCGCCGGGTTCGCCGCAGGCGGCCATCCAGTTGCAGCTGAGCTTGACGCGCGGCAGCTCGATCGGCGCGGCCAGCAGGTTGGTGATGCTCTCGGCCACCGCCATGCGGCCGGCGGCCGGCGCGTCGATCAGGGCCAGCGGCGTGCGCTCGCCCATCGCCATGGCCTCGCCGTGGAAGCCGGCATGGTCGGCCAGCGTCACCGCGCAGTCGGCCACCGGCACCTGCCACGGGCCGACCATCTGGTCACGATGGCTCAGACCCCCGACCGTGCGGTCGCCGATGGTGATCAGGAAGCGCTTGCTGGCCACCGTGGGATGGCGCAGCACGTCGAAGGCGGCCTGCTGCAGCGTCACGCCCGCCAGCGCCAACGGCTCCAGGTGGTGCGCCACGCGCTGCACCTGGCGGTGCATCTTCGGCGGCTTGCCGAGCAGCACGTCCATCGGCATGTCGATCGGCGTGCCGTGCTCGCCCTGTCCGCCGGGGCCGTCCTCGAGCACCAGCTGCAGTGCGTCGCTGGCGACGCCGACCACCGCGTAGGGGCAACGTTCACGGCTGGCCATCGCCTCGAACAGCGGCAGGCTCTCGGGCGCGATCGCCAGCACGTAGCGCTCCTGGCTCTCGTTGCACCAGATCTCCTTCGGCGCCAGGCCGCTTTCCTCCAGCGGCACCTTGCGCAGGTCGAAGCGCGCGCCGCGGCCGGCGTCGTGCACCAGCTCGGGGAAGGCATTGCTGATGCCACCGGCGCCGACGTCGTGCACCGCGAGGATGGGATTGCCCGCGCCCAGCGCCCAGCAGTGGTTCAGGACCTCCTGCGCGCGCCGCTGGATCTCCGGGTTGCCGCGCTGCACCGAATCGAAATCCAGTGCCGCGGTGTTGGCGCCGGCTGCCATCGAGCTGGCGGCACCGCCGCCCATGCCGATGCGCATGCCGGGACCGCCGAGCTGGATCAGCAGCGTGCCGGCCGGGAACGGGATCTTGTGGGTCTGGCCGTCGCTGATCGTGCCCAGGCCCCGGCGATCATGATGGGCTTGTGGTAGCCGCGGCGCTGCGCCTGCGCACCGGCGCCGACCGTCTGCTCGTAGACGCGGAAGTAGCCGCCCAGGTTGGGTCGGCCGAACTCGTTGTTGAAGGCCGCGCCGCCCAGCGGGCCGTCGATCATGATCTGCAGCGCGCTCGCGATGTGCTCGGGCTTGCCGTAGCGCACACGCTCCCAGGGCTCATGGGTGCCGGGCAACTGGAGGTTGGAGACCGAGAAGCCGGTCAGGCCGGCCTTGGGCCGGGCGCCGCGCCCGGTGGCGCCCTCGTCGCGGATCTCGCCGCCGGCGCCGGTGGACGCACCGGCGAACGGGGAGATCGCCGTCGGGTGGTTGTGCGTCTCGACCTTCATCAGCACGTGGGCCGTCTCGTGGCGCGCCGCATAGACCGGCGCATTGGTGTAGCCCTGCGGTAGCCAGCGCTCGATCGGGAAGCCCTCCATCACCGCCGCGTTGTCGCTGTACGCCACGATGGTGTGCTGCGGCGAGGTCTTGTGGGTGTGACGGATCATCTGGAACATCGAGTGTTCCTGAGCCTCGCCGTCGATCGTGAACTGCGCGTTGAAGATCTTGTGGCGGCAGTGCTCGGAGTTCGCCTGCGCGAACATCATCAGCTCCACGTCGGTCGGGTTGCGCTGCAGTCCGGTGAAGGCGGCGACGAGGTAATCGATCTCGTCGTCGCTCAGCGCCAAGCCGAAGTCGCGGTTCGCCGCTTCCAGCGCCGTGCGACCCCGGCCGATCACGTCGACCGTCTCCATCGGCTTCCCCGGCTGGGCATCGAACAGGTGGGCCGCGGCGCCGTGCTCGAAGGCCACGCTCTCGGTCATGCGGTCGTGCAGCAGTTCGGCCACGGCCGCGCGCTCGGCATCGGTGAGCGGCTTGCTGCCGCCGAGCAGTCCGCCCTTGAGCGTCAGCCGGTACTCGGTGACACGCTCGACGCGGCGGATGCCCAGGCCGCAGTTGTGGGCAATGTCAGTGGCCTTGCTGGCCCAGGGCGACACCGTGCCCAGGCGCGGCATCACCAGCACCAGGGTGCCCTCCGTCGGGCCGGCATAGGCGTCGCCGTAGCGCAGCAGGCCGGCCAGCTTGTCGCGTGCGGCTGCATCGAGCGCCGCCTCCGCCGCCACCCAGTGCACGTGCCGGGCATGGACCGCGGTGATGCGGGCGGCGAGCGCCTGCAACCGCGGCAACAGGGCCTGGGCACGGAAGGCGGACAGCGCGTTGCCGCCGTCGAAGGAGAGGATCGTGGGCTGGGTCATGGGGCGCGCGGAAGTCGCGGGTCTGGAGGGCGTGCGGTGCGAGGCGGGATGTCCCCTCGCAAACCCTAGATTTACGGGCCTGATGAGATAATCCCCGGCTATGTCGATCACGATCAAGACCGCCGCCGACGCGACGGCATGCGCATCGCGGGGCGGCTCGCCTCCGAGGTGCTGGACATGCTGACGCTGCACGTCAAGCCCGGCATCACCACCGACGAGCTGGACCGCCTGGCGCACCGGCACATCGTCGAGGTGCAGGACGCCGTCCCGGCGCCGCTGAACTACGCGCCGCCCGGCTACACGCCCTACCCCAAGTCGATCTGCACGTCGATCAATCATCAGGTCTGCCACGGCATCCCGAACGACCGGCCGCTGAAGAACGGCGACATCGTCAACATCGACGTCACCGTCATCAAGGACGGCTGGCACGGCGACACCAGTCGCATGTTCGTGGTCGGCGAGGGCTCGATCGCGGCCCGCCGGCTGTGCTCGCTCACCTACGAGGCCATGTGGCGCGGCATCGTCAAGGTGAAGCCCGGCGTGCGACTCGGCGACATCGGCCACGCGATCCAGACCTTCACCGAACGCCAGGGCTTCTCGATCGTGCGCGAGTTCTGCGGGCACGGCATCGGCCGCAAGTTCCACGAGGAACCACAGGTGCTGCATTACGGCCGCCCCGGCACGCTGGAGGAATTGGTGCCCGGCATGGTGTTCACGATCGAGCCGATGGTGAACGCCGGGCGCCGCGAGATCAAGGAACTGGGCGACGGCTGGACCATCGTGACCAAGGACCGCTCGCTCTCGGCGCAGTGGGAGCACACGGTGCTGGTCACCGACACCGGCTACGAGGTGCTCACCCTCTCGGCCGGCAGCCCACCGCCGCCGGAACCCGGCGCGGCCTGATGAGCGCAGCGCTGCTGCCCGCAACGCCCCCCGCCCCCACCGTGCCG